>NZ_JBIWNX010000004.1:462056-477473 GCF_044767415.1 Nocardioides sp. NPDC101246 | reverse complement strand
GGACCAGATCGAGAAAAGATTTGGCTGGCTATCGGGGCGGCGGCCCGGGTGTGGCGCAGCGGAATCCTGCTGGGGAAGGTGGGGCTTGTGGGGGTGAAGGGGTGGCCCTTCGGGCCACTTACCATCCACAGGGGCGAGGTTGTTCGCTCACCGCAAAAACGGCGTATGACCTGCACCTATAGGTGGCTAGGTATCCCTTCGACGGCGTAGAATCAGACCCATCACAACACACCTCTGAAGGGAGGGATCACGATGAGTCTCGACCGCGACGTCGACCACTGGGGCAGCCACCCCGGCGATGCCATCGACACCGCTCTCGCTGCTATCGAGTCCTCCCTTCAAGACCTGCTGGCGAGCGATCCTGCCTATTGGCGGACCTCGACGAAGAAGGACCTGCTGGCCCGGCTGGAGGCGATCCAGGCCCAGCAGGCCGCGTTGAAGCTTCGGGTGTTGGCCACGACCGGTGACATCGCCCAGGAGACCGGCGACAAGGACGCCTCGGCCTGGATGCGCGCCGAACTCTTGGTCGACAAAGCCGTGGCCAGGTCGCAGATCAAACTCGCCACCCAGGTCACCCAGTACGAGCTCGTTGCCGACGGTCTCGCCGCCGGCGTCGTCTCCTCCGACAAGGCCCGAGTGATCACCAAGGCCCTCGACAAGATCGAAGCCGACCCGGTCGCCACCACCGAAGACCTGGCCTTGGCCGAGAAACTCCTGGTCGACTACGCCACCCGGCTCACCGCCAACGAGTTGGCGACCGTCGGCCGGAAGATCCTGGCCGAGATCGACCCCGCCCGGTTCGAAGACGCCGAAGCCCAAGCCCTGCTCGCCGAAGAAGAACGAGCCCAGCAGAAGACCGCACTCCGGATCTGGGACAACCACGACGGCACCGTCGGGTTCGACGGTGTCCTGCCGACCTCGATCGGGATGCGGTTCAAGCGGCTGGTCGAGGCCTACGCCCAGCCCCGCAAACAACAACTGGTCGAGAAGGGTGCGCCGTTGCCGCCGTGGGAACGGCTGATGGGGCAGGGGTTCTCCCGCCTGTTGGAGACCTTCGACCCCGCAGCGCTGCCCCGCCACGGCGGCGACGCCACCGTGGTCAACGTGGTGATCTCGCTGGAGGAGCTCCGCAAGGACCTCGGGGTCGCGACCCTTGGCTACGACGAAACCAACGGCACCACCATCACCGCAGCCGAGGCACGCAAGTTGGCGTGCAACGCGACCATCATCCCCTGGGTGTTGGGCGGCGACGGCGAGGTCCTCGACGCCGGCCGCGCGAGCAGGTTCTTCCACCCCATCCAGCGCAAGGCACTTCGGCTGCAGGCCAAGTGCTGCCAAGCCGAGGGCTGTGACATGCCACCGGAATGGTGCGATGCCCACCATCTCGATCCGTGGGCGGCAGGCGGCAAGACCAACCTGAAGGACGGCGCGCTGTTGTGCGCGCATCATCACCGCCTGGCCCACAACGCGGCGTACGTTCATGAGCGACTACCGGATGGCACCATCCGGTTCGCCCGCCGCCCCTAACCGGCGGGTGAGGAATCACTTCACCGGGACCTGCCCCTCGGGCCTGACGACGCCACCCGTCGACCGGTCTCAGCTCTCGCTGAAGCCGTCCGCCCTGGTGCCCAAATGTGCGTTCCGGCCACCTTTCTCGAGTCCACGGCGGCTGTCTCCCGGCCGGCGGGGACACTTCCCCACTGCGGTGGAGGTTCCCCGCGGTCCGGAGGATGGGGAAGGTCCGCGCCTGTGGGGACCTCTCCGGATCAGTAGGGAGCTAGTGACCCTGTCGGCACCGAACCCACCCCATCAGAGCCCCGCCGCTTGTGAACCCTTCACAAGGTCAGACCCACTGCCATAGGCACCCACGAGGCCATGGCCGCCCCGCACGACCAGCCACCGTGCCAAGCCCGTTCCCAACTGAATCTGCTGCGCCAGACCCCGCCGCCGACCCGATATACAGCCAAAATTCTCGACGGATCCCGGTGTCCAGGATCGCCGAAGGCGACCGGCGAAGCCGGCGGCCGAAGGCCGTCCTTGACTCCGGGCTCCGTCGAGAACACCCTCCAAGAACGGGTCGGCGGCAAACAGCACCCCGAAGAAAGAGCAGTGGGGAAGCACGACCCGAGTTCGAAGACGCTTACTGGCCCTGCTTGAGCAGCCCGTCGAGGATCTTCTCGCCGTCCTTGCCGTCACCCTTGCCGAGACTGTCGAACTCCTCGCGGAGCTCCCGCATCTCGCGCTTGGCGCTCTCGCCCTTCTCGACGAGGTCACGGATCTGCTGGATCTGGTCCTCCCACTCCTGGGACTGACCCCCGTCGATGACGTTCCAGCTCTCCAGGTTCTCGCGCCAGCGGTCGAGCTTGTCGAGGCGGTTGAGAGTCTTGTTGTCCGACTTGTCGGGCTTCTCATCAGCGGCGTTGTCGCCGTTGTCGTTGTTGTCCGTGTTGTCGGCGTTGTCGTCCGTGCTGTCGGAGCCGTTGGAGCTCTGGGACGGCTGGTCGGCCTCGGCGGGCGCGGGCTCGTAGGCGGCCAGCCACGAGGCGGCGAAGACGCACGCGATCACGATCGCCACCGCACCGAGGAGGCGGCCGGTCGGGAACTTCCGCAGCGACCTGGGCCGCGGACCGCGGACCGGAGGCGGCGTGCTGGGACGGGGCATGACACCGGTGCGGGAACTGGCCAGCCCCATCGGCTCGTCGAGCGGCCGCTGCGGCATCGCCTGGGTCGGCATCGGCGCCTGTCCGGCAGAGAGCCGGTCGGTGGCATCGGGGTCGGCACCGTTGAGGACATAGCCGAGCTCGTGGCCGACCTGGTCCATCGAGGGCCGGGCCGCGGGGTTCTTGTCGAGCATCCGGGTGACCAGCCGCGCCAGCGGCGGGGGCACCGCCCGGAAGTCGGTGATGCGCGGCACCGGTTCGCTCAGGTGCATGTGCAGGATCTTGACCGGGTGCGGTGCCGAGTAGGGCACCTTGCCGGTGAGCATCTCGAAGAGGACGCAGCCCAGCGAGTAGACGTCGGCGGGCGGCCCGACCGGGTCGCCGGCGGCCTGCTCGGGCGAGAGGTAGGACGGGCTCCCGATCACATGGCCCGTCTGGGTCAGCCCGGCGTCGACGCCCGTCATTGCGTACGCGATGCCGAAGTCGAGCACGGTCAGGCGGCCTTCACCGTCGAACATGAGGTTGGCCGGCTTGATGTCGCGGTGCACCACACCGGCCCGGTGGGCGGCGCCGAGCGCGCCGGCGACCTGGCGGGTGTATTCGACGGCCGTCTCGACCGGCATCGCGCCGCGCTGCTTGATCGGTTCGGCCAGGGTCGGTCCGGGCAGCAGCTCCATCACCAGGAAGACGTCGTTGTCGTCGCTGCCCGCGTCGAAGATCTTGACCACGTCGTCGTGGACCACCCGGGCGGTCGAGAGCGACTCACGGCGGAACCGCTCGGCCATCGTGGGGTCGTCCACATCGCGCAGCAGCTTGACCGCGACATCGCGGTCGAGGACGGTGTCACGCGCCCGCCAGACCTCGCCCATGCCACCGGCTCCGAGCAGGGTGAGGAGCCGGTAGCGGCCGGCGATCGGGGGAAGCTCGTCCATGACGGAAATTATGCCGGGGTCACCCAGGAGCCGAAGAGCGGGATGCCCTCCCACGCTCCCCCGCGTGCGATCGCGACCACCGCGTGCGGCCGGTCGAACCTGAGGTCGATCTGCCGCACCTTCGTCTCGCGCGGTGCCGCGGCGGTGGCCCGGACCATCATCCCGGTCACCGCCGCCGCCTTGAAACCCTCACGGTCGTAGGACGCGACCGCCTTCTGGACGCAGACGGCCTCCGTCTCCTCCTCGACCGCGGCCATCACTCCGCGGGCGATCTCGGCGACGCCCGGCGCGGCCGAGAGGTCGTGACGGTCCTCCACGCTCCACTCCGGCAGGTGGCTGCGCCAGCGGTCGGCCGTCGCGCCACCGAAGACGGTGACCTCCTGGACCGTCCAGGCGTGGCCGGCGCTCTGCGCCTCGAAGGCGTGGTTGCGCACCTCCCCCGCGTCGATCCTCCGGACGACCTCCTCGCTGGCCCGCCACACGTCGTCAGCGGCGACACCGTCGGCGGCGATCACGGAGTAGACCGAGATGCCGTCCTCACTGGGCGGGCAGGCGACCGCGACCGGGCCGGCGGCCTCGGTCTCCACCACCGCCTGGAAGCCGCTCTCGAGCAGCAGCAGCCCCTCGTCGTCCTCCCCCAGCCGCTCGCTCCAGCGCGGCGTCACCACCAGCGCCGAGGCGAGCACGATCAGCGTCTGGGCGTCGATCTCGAGCGGGAACTCCTTGATCAGACCGCGGGTGTGCTCGTCGGCCCAGGCGTCGAGCCCGGCCTGTTCCGGGAGCGGGTCGAGCACGACAGGAAGTCCCTTGGTCAGCGAGACGCCGGGGCGCAGCCAGCCGGCGACCGCGGCCCCGATCGTGGGGTGCGGCGCCTCCAGCAGCGCCAGCGCCGCGGCCCGCGCATCGGCCCGGTTCAACCCCAGGATCTCGTCCGTCTCGGTCTCCGCCACGGGCGCCAGCGAGGCGAGGAGCAGCCACAGGCCGGCGTACGAGATCACCGGGGACTCGGCGGACCCGAGCGCGGAGCGGGTGGCGGCGGCGTACGTTCGGACCGCCCGGGCGGCGGCGAGGGACAGGGGCGTCTGCGTTCCCGACTTCTCCATGCAGAAGACATTACGGTGACATCCACCACAGGGCCTCGAATCACGATACGGTTATGTATCGAACTAGGAGGCACGATGGCCAAGCTGAACTATCGGAGGCGGGCGCGCACAGCAGGGCTTGACCCGGAGACCGAGTTCCAGGAGATCTCGAGGCGTCTGGGGCTCTACGAGTTCCCGTGGGACACGACCCAGGCGCTCAGCTTCGCGCTGTTCCGGACCTACGCGGTGCCCTCGATCGGCCGACTGCTGGCCGACACGCACCAGTTCACCGAGAACACCCAGAAGCGCTACGACGACACCGCGCTGCTCCTGGAGGACGCCGCGATCGATGACCTGGACAGCCCCCGCGGCCGGGCCGCGGTGCGGCGGATCAACCAGATGCACCGGATGTACGACATCTCCAACGACGACATGGTCTACGTCCTCTCCACGTTCGTGGTGATCCCCCGGCGCTGGAACCAGGAGTTCGGCTGGCGCCAGTCGACCCCCGACGAGCAGCTCGCCGCGCTGCGCTACTACCAGGCGCTCGGGAAGCGGATGGGGATCAAGGACATCCCGGCGACCTATGAGGACTTCGAGCAGCTCCTCGACTCCTACGAGGCCGAGCACTTCGCCTACGACGAGGGCAGCCGTGCCGTCGCCGACTCCACGCTCGAGCTGCTGACCACCTTCTATCCGCGTCCGTTGGCGCCGATCATCCGGATATTCTCGCTGTCGCTGATGGAACCGCACCTGCTCGAAGCCTTCGGCTACCCCGAGCCCGGCCGGCTCGCACGGGCGCTGTCCCGCGGGGCACTGAAGGCCCGGGCGCGCTTCGTCGCGCTGCTCCCGGCACGGCGGAAGCCCGCGTACGTCCGGGACATGCCTCGCATCAAGAGCTACCCGCACGGGTTCAACACCGAGGACCTCGGCACCTTCGCACCGGGGTGCCCCGTGCACCGGACGGCCGAGACCGCTTAGCCCGCCCGTCACCCCGGCTTTACCGGGCACCGCTTCGCTGATGTCGATAACCCCCATATCGACAGGAGCACGTCCATGCCTGCCCCCAGCAACACTCCTGATCTCCGCGGCGCACTCCGCGGCCTCGACCGCCGCCGTTTCCTGACCGTCTCGGCCGCCGCGACCGCGTTGGCCTTCACCACCGGCCTGCCGCGTACGGGAGCCTTCGCCGCGCCGGCGGCCTCCCCCACCGCGATCACCTCGGACCCGTTCACCCTCGCCGTCGCCTCGGGCGACCCGCTGCCCGACTCGGTGCTGCTGTGGACCCGGCTCGCCCCGCTCCCGCTCGAACCCACCGGCGGGATGCCGGCCGCCCGCTTCGACGTCGGCTGGGAGGTCGCGCGCGACGATGCTTTCAGACGCGTCGTACGCCGTGGCAAGGCGGCAGCGCACACCGAGTTCAACCACTCCGTGCATGCTGAGGTCCGAGGCCTGGACGCGGCGACCGAGTACTTCTACCGCTTCCGGGTCGGCCGGTGGATCAGCCCCGTCGGGCGAACCCGGACCGCCCCTGCCGTCGGGGCCGCGGTCTCCTCGCTGACCTTCGCCCTCGCCTCCTGCCAGCGCTACGACCAGGGCTACTACACCGCGTACAAGCATCTCGCCGGCGAGGACGTGGACGCGGTCTTCCACCTGGGTGACTATCTCTACGAGTACGCCGTCAACGCCTCTGCCGGGACGCGCGGCTACACCGAGCCGCTGCCGGCACACCTCAACCACGAGACCGTGACGCTGGACGACTACCGGGCCCGCTACGGGCTGTACAAGTCCGACCCGGACCAGATCGCCGCCCACCTGGCGCACCCGTTCATCGTCACCTGGGACGACCACGAGACCGAGAACAACTACGCCGGCGACACCCCGGAGAACGCAGGTCCACCGGAGGAGTTCCTCGTACGCCGCGCCGCCGCCTACCGCGCCTACTGGGAGAACCAGCCGCTGCGGCTCCCGCAGCAGCCGTCCGGTCCCGACCTGAGGCTCTACCGGCGGCTGCAGTGGGGCCGGCTGGCGCAGTTCGACATCCTCGACACCCGCCAGTACCGCACCAACCAGGCCAACGGCGACGGCTGGAAGGTGCCGTCGGCGGAGTCCGAGGCCGAGTCGATGACGCTGCCCGGGAACGAGCAGGAGCAGTGGCTGATCAACGGCTGGCGCCGCTCTTCAGCGCTGTGGAACGTCGTCCCGCAGCAGGTCACCTTCTCGCGCCGCGACAACCCGTCCGGCGACGGCACCCGCTCGATGGACTCCTGGGACGGCTACCCCGCCTCCCGGCGCCGGATCCTCGAGGGCTGGAAGGCGTCCGAGCAGTCGAACCTGATGGTGCTGACCGGCGACGTGCACGTCCACTACGGCCTCGACATCCACGACGACTTCGACGACCCGTCCTCGCGGGTGCTGGGCACCGAGGTCGTGACGACCTCCATCACCTCGGGCGGCAACGGCGCCGAGCACCCCGCGAACTGGGCCGCGTACCTGGAGCGCAACCCGCACATGAAGTTCTACAACGGCCTGCGGGGCTACACGACGGTCTCCCTGGGGCGTGACGGCGCGGAGATCACCTACAAGAACGTCGCCCAGGTCTCCACCCCCGACGCTCCTCTGACCGTCGGCGGGCGGTTCTTCACCGAGTCCGGCAGGCCCGGTCTCGTGCCGGCGTAGCTGCCATCTCCTAGCCGCCGACGTACCGCCGCGCCGTCTCCATGAACTCGAAGATGCGCCGGCGGGACGTCTCGCGGGCACCGTCGAAGTCCTTGTGCGAGAGGTTGGGCTTGAGGTCGGCCGTGGCTTCGATCGCGGCCCTCCCCAGCTCGACCAGCTCGCCGGGCTCGGTGACGAGCTGGACCCGGAACAGTGCCTCCTGCGCGGTCGTGTACAGCCGGTACGTCTCATAGCGCAGCGCCTCGGTGTCGACACCCTCGCGGTTGTCGTTCCTGGCGTACCAGCGGTCCATGTGCGCACGGCGCAGGTTGACCAGCGCCCCGCCGAACGTCGTATAGGCGCTGAGCCGCTCCTGCCGCAGCCGCTCGCTGCGCTCGAAGCGCTCCGTGTCGACCCGGTTGCGGCGCTGGAAGTAGTGCGTCACCACCGACCCGAGCAGGGTTCCGGCCACGGCGACGATGCTGGTGACGATGACCACGGAGGAACCCAACCACATCCGGGACGCGCGCGGCGGCGAGTTCACGGCTGATCCTGGCTTAGCCTGACGAGGTGAGCAACGTCGTCGGCAACGCGGCGGTGGCGATCTTCCTCGGGGTGCTGTTGGCGGTTGCCGGTTTCGTGCCGGCGGCGGCGATCGCGTACCGCCGCAGAGGCACGTTCCCGCTCGTACGCATCCTTCTGCTCCTCGCTGCCACGATCTACGCGGTGGCGCTGTGGGCCTACACCCTGCTCCCCGTGCCCGACGTGGGCAGCTACGTCTGTGCGGGGACCCAGTTCCGCCCGTTCGGCTTCCTGGACGACATCCTCCGGGCCCGCGAGGAGGTCGGCGCCCGGGCGCTGCTCACCAGCGCCGCGTTCCTCCAGGTAGCGCTCAACGTCGTGCTGTTCGTACCCCTGGGCTTCTTCGTCCGGGCGATCGCCGGTCGCGGCGTGCTGGTCGCCGGCGCACTCGGCCTGGCGACCTCGCTCCTCATCGAGACCACCCAGCTCACCGGGATCTGGGGCCTCTACCCCTGCGCCTACCGCGTCTTCGACGTCGATGACCTGATGATCAACACCGTCGGCGCGGTGATCGGCTCCGTGATCTCGGTACGCCTCGTCCGCCACCGACCGCGGGAGGCGCCCACCACGGTGACCGTCGGTCGCCGCCTGGTCGGCATGACCACCGACCTCCTGGTCGTCCTCGGCGCCGGTGCGCCGCTCGCGCTGGCCTGGCGCGCGTGGCAGCTCTACGGGCTGGACGTCCCCTACGACCAGATCCCGGCGACCACCCAGTTCTGGCTGCTCTGGGGCCCGCCGATCGCACTGGAGGCCGTCGCCGTCCTCGGCTTCGGCCGAACCGTCGGCGAGTGGGTCGTCGGCCTCCGCGCCACCGCCTCCTCGGGCGTGTGGTGGCGCCGGATCGTCAAGCTGCTGACCGGCGCCGGCGGCCTGACGCTGCTGCTCATGACCGACTTCCCCGGCTCCGGCCTCCTCCTGCTCGCGTTCGTGCTCGCGACCGTCGTGACCCTCCCCCGCACCCGCGACCACCGCGGTCTCAGCAACGCGATCTCAGGAATGGAGGTCTCCCCGGTCCGGCCGGCCGTGTCCTCTTCCTCATGACCCAGGACGGCGCGACCTGTATGCCCTGATCGAGGCCTCCGCCTCCTCGGCGGTGATGTCGCCGATCAGTACTCGGAGAGTGAGGCCGTCGGAGAGCGAGAGCAGCTCGATGGCACGTGCCCGCGCCTCGACCTCTCCGAGGCCGTCCGCCTCCTGGAGGTGGCGGGTGCATTCCTCGACACCGACGCGGGTGGCCTCGGCGAGGATGTCGCGCACGACGGCGTGGGTCATCGCCTTGGCGACGTAGGCGTACCAGACCGTGACCCCGATCCGGCCCGCCTCGGTGGCGGGGATCTGCTGGAGCAGGATGTGGAGGAGACGGTCATGCGGCGGGCTGCCGACAGTCGCCTCGTAGCCCACGACGGCCTGTTTGACGAGCAGGTCGATGCCGGCGATCACCAGCGCGTCCTTGGTGCCGAAGTAGTGCTGAACGCGACCCATCGAGACGCCTGCCCGGGCGGCGACGGTCCGCAGGCTGACGCCCTCGATCCCCTGCTCCGCGACGATCTGCCAGAGCCCGGCGACGATCTCGAACCGGCGCTGTTCGTGGTCGACGGCTCTTGGCATGGCGCCAGGTTAACAATGCAGTCGCATCGCAACAGGTTACAATGCGATCGCATCGTTATCGGGAACGTGAGGACGCCATGGCTGGGGACATCGAGCATGCAGACACCGAATCGCACGGGAAGCGCCGGCGCTGGCCGGTGGTCCTCCTCACCCTCGTCGCGCTCGTCTCGACCGGGTGTCTGGTGATGGTGCTCGGCACGAGCGGCCCCGGCGTCGGCCACTTCCGCACGCCGGCGGGACGCGAGGCTTACATCGAGGCCTACGACGCGGCCTTCGCCGCGCTGCCGAAGCCGACCGACACGCACGACGTCGAGACCACCTTCGGCACGGTCCGTGCCTACGCCTGGATCAACCCTGACGCGGTCGACGACGTCCCGGTCGTGCTCGTGCCGGGACGGGCCAGCGGCGTGCCGATGTGGGGCGAGAATCTGCGTGACTTCGTCGAGCACCGCACCGTCTACGCCTTCGATGCGATCGGCGACAGCGGGCTCTCCGAGCAGAGCCTGCCGCTGCGCGGCATGGACGACAACGCCCGCTGGGTCGAGGAGGCGCTGGACGGTCTCGAGCTCGACCGGATCCACCTGGTCGGCCACTCGCAGGGCGGTGGCCTCGCTGCGGCCGTAGCGGTGCGCTACCCGGATCGGCTGGCCAGCCTCACGCTGCTCGAGCCGATCATGACGTTCGGCATGCTGCCGGTCTGGGCGATCGGCTGGTCGGCGGTGGCCGCGCTCCCCTTCCTGCCCGACTCCTGGCGCGATCACGCGCTGAACCGGATCGGAGGCGTCGAGGACGACGAGGTCGACCCGGACGACCCGATGGCCAGGATGATCGCCGCCGGGACGACCCACTTCGACTCCGGCAGCCTCCCGACCCCCTCGCGACTGACCGACGATCAGATGCGTGCCCTGTCGATGCCGGTCTACGTCGCCATCGCGAGCGACAAGTCACTTGCCGGCGGCGAGGACGCCGCCGAGAAGGCCGAGCAGATCCCCGGCGCGACCGTCAAGGTCTGGCCGAAGACCACCCACTCGCTTCCGATGCAGGTGGCCTCCGACCTGGATGCCGAGCTGGAGAGGTTCTGGGCCGACGTACGTTGAGTTCTACGCCCAGAGCCCGACGTACTCGATGAACATCCTGACTCCGCCGTTGAACTCGGCCGCGTTCGCGATCGCGTTGATGAGGCGTACGACCCAGAAGACGACCAGCGTGTAGCCGATCCCGAGCGCGATCCCGGAGACGGCCGCGCTGGTTCCGGTCGCCTTCGCCCGGCTCACGCCGACGTGGCCGAGGACGACCGCGAAGGCGATCGGGACGATCGAGGCGATCATCAGGAGCCCGAGGACGATCCAGACGACCGGAGCGTCCTCGAAGCTGTAGAGAGCTTGGTAGTAGCTCTGGCTGACCTTCGGGAAGCCGACGATCACGCGGACCAGGGCGACGATCACCAGCATCCCCGCACCGAGGGCGAGCCCGGTGGGACCGAACCACGCGCCCCCTCGCGGACCGGCAGCAGGGGCCGTCGGGCCCGTCTGCGACCACGCCGGTCCTACTCCTGCGGCCTCGTTGTGTTGTGACATCGCGCCCTTCCCGATCACGTTGTTCGCGTCCACCACCGTGGGTCTGGACGGCCTCGTCTGGCCCGAGACGCTATCCCACCAGTGGGGCGTCAACGGGCAGATCCAGGCCAGCCGGGGCGTGTCCGGACGCAGGTTCGGCCTGTGACAAGATTTCTCGGCTATCTGTGTTTGAAACCCGGAATTTGGGGTAGGAGATAGATACCAACAGCTCCGATCGTCTTGGGGGACCCTCTCGTGAACGTCGAAATCGTGGCGCCGCAGGTGAAGACCGCGGCCCGTTCCATCGGGACCGCGGCCGAGGCCGTCGCCGGTCTCGATCTCGAAGGCCCCATGGGCAAGGTCGCCGCGGCGCTGCCGGGCAGCACCGTCGTCGGCGCCGCGAACGGCCTCAAGACGGAGTGGAAGAGCGACAAGGACAAGTGGGTCAAGGACGCTCGCGACCACCAGACCACCACGGTCGCCGACGCCGACGCGATCGTGGAGGCCGACACCATCACGGCGCAGCAGGCGCGCTACCGCGAAGCAATGATCGGAAGAGACTGATGGCCGTCACGTACGAGACGCTGCAGAGCTGGAAGCCCGAAGATCTCGACACCGCCGCGGATCAGCTCAACACCGCCCGCAAGAGCTTCCAGGACCAGCAGGACGAGATGGACGCCGGCAAGGTCCCCGACACCTGGGTCGGGGAGGCGAGCACCCGCGCCGAGAACCGTCACCGTCGCCTGGTCGCCGACCTCAACGACATCGCTGCCCCGCTCTCGCAGGTCATCAACGGCCTCGACGAGGCCGGTGCCTCGATCAAGAAGGCCAAGGACAACGCCAAGCACGCCTACGACGACGCGATCGGCCGAGGCTGGAAGGTCAGTTTCTCCGGCGGCGTACAGATCACCGACCCGAGTCCGGACGAGAAGGACCCGGACAAGGACAAGGGCACCATGCAGCAGCTCGCGCAGACCATCCAGGATGCGCTGACCGACGCCGAGACCGCCGAGACCGAGCTGGCGGCCGTGCTCAACCACGCCACCAAGGGCGACTACGACGGCGGCGAGGGCACGATCGAGCAGGCCAGCCTCCCGCCCGAGCTGCGCAACCTGCCCGAGGACGAGCTCATCGACAAGATGCTCAGCGACCCCGGCAAGTACGACGGCTACGTCGACGCACTGCCCGAGGACGTCCAGACGCGCCTCGGCAAGGAGATCAGCGACCGCCTCGACAGCACGCTGAACGACGACGACTACAAGCTCAGCAAGGAAGAGGCCGACCGCCTCAACTCGATGCTGACCGCCTACACCGACGACGGCACCGTCGCCGCCGGCCTCTACCAGGACCTCGGCGCCGACGGCACGGTCGCCAGCATGGCGAGGATCGAGGAATACCTGCGGATGCAGATGCCGGACTCCGGCTCTATGAACACACTCGCGTCCAACCTCCGCAACGGTCTCGCGTCGGCCTCGAACAACCCCGGTTTCCCGGCCGAGCAGTTCGGCCACGACATCGTGAAGTACGCCGGACCCTCGGGGGTCTACCTCTCCGACGACGAGCAGGACGCCCTTCGGGATCGCTACCCGAACTGGGGCGGCACCGGTGGCGCCTCGGTCCTCACCTACCTGATGAAGGACCACGACCTCAACGGCAACCTCGTCCTCGGAGCGGCCGAGGAGCTAGACCGCTTCGAGCGGGCCGACGGCCCGCTGGGCGCCCAGAACTGGTACGGGCACACCGGCCACAGCCCGCTCGACACCGGCAACGACGGCGGCTGGGGCGACGACCCGATGGCCGCCATCATGGGCAACCTCGGCGATCACCCGGAGCAGGGCCTCGAGTTCTTCACAGAGGACGAGTCGCGTCAGAAGTTCTACTTCAACGATCGAACCTGGCAAGCCGACGGATACGAGGGAATCTCGCAGGCTGCTGCCGGAATCAGCACCGACCCCGAGTTGGTCAAGGAGAACCCTGAGGGCGCCGCGATGATTGCGTCGCGGTTTGTCGACTATGTCGCGGACAGCGAAGGGTTCAACGCCGAGGATGCAAAGCCGGCCTCACCATATGTCTCCGAAATCCTCAAGAACTACATGCACTCTGTCGATGACGCGCTGCACGCGAGAGGCGAGGATGGCGAAGCCGGCGTCTACACCTCCACCCCGGTCGCACTCGGAGACATCGCCAACAGCCCAAGGTTTTTCGCGAACGACATTGAGTCACTGCTCAAGGTCGGGGCGAGTACTCAGGATGGGCTTGTCAATCTCGCAGAAGGCGTCGGGACCTATCAACAGAGCCAGATCAACAACGCCGCGTACCAGATCCAGCAGAACCCCGGCGACTATCGCGACGGCAATGTGCTCAGCGACGTCATGCAGCACTCGGCGTACCTCAACGGTGCTGTCGAGCACGCGATCGGCAGCGTCGAGATCGAGGGCGCGGCGAACACGGACAAGCAGATTCAAACCTTCACCAGTCTCGTCGGCGATGTCGCTGGCATGGTGCCGCTGCCTGGGACAGGGGCCGTCGGGTCAGTCGTCGAGTTCGGCGTCGGCCAGGCGGTCGACCTTGCGACCGACCAAGCCAATGGGCACTTCGCGAACTTCGAGGAAGCGGCAACCGATCACGCCAACGAACGGGCGGCAGCGTCCCTTAACGAGTCACGGGTGAATGCTCTGGACGCGTTGGTGAAGAGTGGTGTAGTCGAACTCTCACCGGAACACCAGGAGCGCTTCTTCCCTGAAGGCCAGCCCGTCGACCTCTCGACGCTCAGCGACGAGGAACTCGGCGACTTGGCAAACCTGGCCTCCAACAGGTACCTCAACGAGTACGGAATGGGAAGCATTGAGTACCAAAATGCATACGGCGCCGCGTTCCACGAGTTCTATGAGTAGTCATCGAATTCACGCATCGCACCATGGAGAGCATCGCGTGCTGACTCGCAAGGTCATAGCAATCATGCTGAGTGCGATTGCACTGACGTCATGTGGCAAAGCGTCAACAAGCACGCTGATCGAAGCAGATGACTTCGAGACCGCCGTGGGCGAAGCCAAGGACGCTGGCGGGGGGATCGTCGGCATGCCGCCGTGCCGGGCCCTTCGCGAGTTCAACCAGGGCCTCAACCTCGCAGCCGCGGGCAAGGTGACGGGGACCACTGTCGGTCTGGATGGCGGCGCCTCCGTCTTCGCCGTGGTGTTCTCCTCGACCGCAACTCCGCCCTCTGCGACCGACGTCGTCGCAGCTGTATCCGGACATATCGAGGAGTGCGCCAACGAAATCGCCGGTGATTCATCTCGCAAGGTTGAGGAGCTAACCGACCTGCCGACGGGTGCCGCCGGCTTCCGCGGGGAGGAGAACACATCCAGCAGCGAGTTCGCGTACGCGGTGACAAGCGACGACAGACTGCTGGTCGTGGGATCTGAGTACACGACCGGCGACAAGGCACCGGTTTCCGTCGATCGCCTGCTCGAACTCGCAGCTGACCGAGCTCCGGACGTTCCCTCGGCGGAATGAGTGAACTCGCGGCTCTGGGACCAGGGTCGGTTACGGATGACTACCTCAACGAGTACGCGACCTCTGCCGACCGCGAAGGGAGATACAAGAATGCCTTCCTGGCCTGCTACCCGAAGTAGGTTCCGCCTGGCTGTCTCATTGTGCACAGCGCCATTCCTGATGACCGCCTGCGGTACAGACTCGACGCTGCTGGACACCGACGCGCTTCCCAAGGTCCAGGAGACCGCCGACGGAACTATGGGAACACCGGGGACCGGCTGGTGTGACGCACTCGGATATCTCGAGACAGCGAAGCTGTCGACCGCCTCTAAGGGGACGACCGGCGACCAGTACGTGCTCGAGAACGGGGATGTCGTCGGCGCCACCGTGTTCGTTCCCGGCGGAGGCTCCTACCCCGATGCCGAGTCGATGCTCGCCGCCATCACGGAGGCGGTCGACGAGTGCACGGCAGATGCCGACGCCGGCGACTACGGCGAGGCGACGTCGGAGCCGATGAGCGGGCTGCCCGACGGGGCCGTGGGATTCACGTTCACGAGCAAGTCGTCGAATCCGGTCGAAGTCGGCAGCATCGCGTTCGCCGAGGCGGAGGACGGACGCCTGGTCGGCGTCGGGGTGACGCACAGCGGGGATGGCGAGGCATCCGTGGATGTGGCGGACCTGCTCGCCACGGCGCTCGAGCGAGCCGCCGACGTGGACACCAAGAGCTGAACGCACCGCACGAAACGGACCAGCGGGGGGGGGGGGGGGGGGGGGGGGGGGGGGGGGGGGGGCCGGGGGCCGGGGGGGGGGGGCGGGGGGGGGGGGGGGGGGTCAATGAACTCCCACA
>NZ_JBIWNX010000004.1:293985-462046 GCF_044767415.1 Nocardioides sp. NPDC101246 | reverse complement strand
CGCCCGGGGCCGCCCCGCCCCCCCCCCCCCCCACCCCACCCCCCCCCCCCCCCGCCCCCGGGGGGGGGGGGGCGCGGGGGGGGGCCCCCCCCCCCCCCCCCGCTGGCATCTCCGCTCGCGATAAGGACTTGACCTTCGATCACTACTCAGCGCTACTATGTACTGGTAGTCAGCAACACTGAGTAGTGAAGGAGGTGCCCGATGGGCAAGCAGATGACCGAGATGCTCAAGGGGACGCTGGAGGGGATCGTGCTGGCGTTCCTGACCGGCAACCCGGCGTACGGATACGAGATCACGACCTGGCTGCGGAGCCAGGGGTTCACCGAGATCGCCGAGGGCACGGTGTACGCGCTGCTGGTCCGGATCGAGAAGAACGGACTGGTGGACGTCGAGAAGCGGCCGTCCGAGAAGGGGCCGCCGCGGAAGGTCTACTCGCTCAACACGGACGGCGAGAAGCACCTCGAAGAGTTCTGGACCACCTGGGGGTTCCTGGCCGACCGGCTGGAGAACCTCCGTACGGAAGGAAAGTAAGCATGTCGATCCGATCAATGTTCGAGGCCGTCGTCGGCGAGCTCGCGCTGAAGAAGCGCTGGCGGCAGCTCAAGGCCCGCAAGCAGCAGCTCCCCGAGAGCCACCGCAAGGCGCACGACGCGGTCGAGCGCTACCTGATGTACTCCGCCGGCATCGCCGACGGCGCGATCGTGACCGCGATGGCCGAGGACCTCCTCGAGCTCTTCGAGCAGGGCGCCGCCGACGGCACCCCGGTCAGCGCGATCGTGGGCGACGACCCGGTCGAGTTCGCCGAGGAGTTCGCCAGGAACTACTCCGAGGGTGCCTGGATCAACAAGGAGCGCGCCCGACTCAACGACGCCATCGACACCATCAACAAGGAGGACGAGTCATGAGCGCGACAGCTGCCATCTCCGTACGGGGTCTGGAGAAGTCCTACAAGGACAACCAGGTCCTGCGGGGCGTGGACTTCGAGGTGGCGCGGGGCACGATCTTCGCGCTGCTCGGGTCCAACGGGGCCGGAAAGACCACGGCCGTACGCATCCTCTCGACGCTCCTGAAACCGGATGCAGGCGCGGCGCTGGTCGAGGATGCCTCGGTCGTCGAGGAGGCGCAGCGGGTGCGGGAGGCGATCTCGCTGACCGGCCAGTTCGCGGCGGTCGACGAGATCCTGAGCGGGCGGGAGAACCTGATCCTGGTCGCGAAGCTTCGCCACCTCCCCTCCCCCGGCGACGTGGCCGATGGGCTGCTGAAGCGCTTCGACCTGGTCGAGGCGGGCGGCCGGAAGGTCGCGACGTACTCCGGTGGTATGCGGCGGAGGCTGGACATCGCCATGTCGCTGATCGGCTCGCCGTCGGTCATCTTCCTGGACGAGCCGACCACAGGGCTGGACCCGGAGGCGCGGCTGGAGGTGTGGCGGGTCGTTCGCGAGCTGACCGCGCAGGGCACCACCGTCCTGCTCACCACGCAGTACCTGGAGGAGGCCGAGCAGCTCGCCGACCGGATCGCCATCCTGCACGGCGGGACGATCATCGCCAACGGCACCCTCGCCGAGCTCAAGGCGATGCTGCCGCCGGCGAAGGTCGAGTACGTCGAGAAGCAGCCGTCGCTGGAAGAAATCTTCCTTTCGCTCACCGGCTCCACCCAAGCAGGCACCCATCAAGGAGGACAGTCATGACCAAGCACGCATTCGCCGACGCCGGCACCCTGCTGGGGCGCTCGCTGCGACACATCACCCGCAGCCCTGACACGATCATCACCACCGCGCTCACCCCGATCGCGATGATGCTGCTCTTCGTCTACGTGCTGGGCGGGGCGATCCGGACCGGCACCGACAACTACGTCAACTACGTGCTCCCCGGGATCATGGTCATGGCGATCGCCTCGGGCATCGCGTACACCGCACTTCGGCTCTTCACCGACATGAAGAGCGGCATCTTCGAGCGGTTCCAGTCGATGCCGATCGCCCGCTCGGCGGTGCTGTGGGCGCATGTCGGGACCTCGATGGTGGCCAACATGCTGACCATGGTGATCATCCTCGGTGTTGCGTTCGTGATGGGGTTCCGCACCTCGGCGGACCTGGGCGCCTGGCTCGCGGTCGCCGGGATCCTGGCGCTGCTCACGCTGGCGCTGACCTGGCTCGCGGTCATCCCCGGGCTGGCGGCGCAGACCATGGAGGGGGCCACCGGGTTCTCCTACCCGCTGATCTTCCTGCCGTTCATCAGCTCGGCGTTCGCGCCGACGGAGACGATGCCCGGGCCGGTGCGCGCCTTCGCCGAGAACCAGCCGGTCACCTCGATCGTCAACACCATCCAGTCGCTCTTCGCGGGGCAGCCGGTCGGTGACGACATCTGGGTCGCGCTGGCCTGGTGCGTGGGCATCCTGGTCGCCTCCTACGTCGCCGCCATGGCTGTCTACCGGCGCAAGATCAGTTGACGGCTTCAGGTTTCAGGAGCGGTGAAGAGCCGATCTACCCCTTGCGGTGGTAGGTCGGCTGCTCGCCGTCCCTGAGGTTGCCCCGATAGAAGCCCGTCCGCAGCTCGTAGGTGTATTCCTCGAGCTCGGGCATGCCTTCCTCAGCGGCGTACGCGATCTCGGCCTCCGCGTCGTAGGGAACCCGGACCCACTGGATGCCGAACGGTGCCTCCTGGTCGCTGTCCATCACGCCCTCGAGGATGACGTAGACCGGGGTCGGGTCGCTCATGCAGTTGCCGACGCTGCCGGTGTTGAAGACGGTGCGCCGGTCCCGATCGGTCTCGTAGTAGGGGTCATGGGTGTCGGCGTAGCCGACGATGTCGGGCTCAGGCCGGTCGAAGCCGGTGGCCTCGGTGTTCTGGAACAGGCCGAGGAACTCCTGCTCGTCGTGGTCGAACCTGACCCGGCGGTGGACGGTCTCCTCGGAGGCGTGGAAGAGCCTGACCCTCCGTCCGCTGATGAGGAAGTCGTGGGAGAACGGGAGCGTACGCAGCCACTCGGCCTGTTCCCACGCCTGGAGCCGCCACCACATCAGCCCGACCGACTCGCGGCCGAAGTCGGGCTCGGGGGCGAGCAGGAAGTCCTCCCAGTTGCCGAGGATGTTGACCTCGCACCGCTCCCGGCAGATCTCGGCGACCTCGCGTCCGCGCGGGCCCTTGCCGACGTAGTCGCCGAGGTTGAAGATCCTGGTGATCCCACGTGCCTCGATGTCCGCGAGGACGGCTTCGAGGGCGGTGAGATTCCCGTGTACGTCCGAGATCAGCGCGATGCGCTCTGGGGTCATGGGCGCAGGCTATGCGATGACTGGGAGACTGGCCCGGTGAGGATTCTGGTGACGGGTGGGGTGCGGTCGGGGAAGTCGCGGCACGCCGAGTCGCTGCTCGCGGCTGCGCCGTCGGTGGCGTACGTCGCGCCGGGGCCGACGCTCGAGGAGGAGCCGGATCCCGACTGGGCCGCGCGGCTGGCCTCACACCGGGCCCGACGGCCTGAGCGCTGGCGGACGGTCGAGTCGCGGGACCTCGCGGGGGCGCTGGCCGAGGGGCTGGCTGCGGGCGACGCGGTGATGGTCGACTGCCTGGGCACCTGGCTCACCGCCGTCATGGACTCGCGCGGGCTGTGGGAGGCGACCTCGGAGGAGGCGACCGCTGCGGTCTCGGCGCTCGTCGACGACGCGGCCGCGGTCCTCGACCGGGACGACGGCGACGTGGTGCTGGTGACCAACGAGGTCGGCCTCGGGGTCGTACCAGCCCATCGCTCGGGCCGCCTCTTCCGCGACCTGCTCGGGCTGGTCAACCAGCGACTGGCCGCGGCCTGCGACGAGGTGCACCTCGTCATCGCCGGACGGGTGCTGAAGCTCTAGCCGGCGCTGAGGGTCACCAGGATGGTCGCCAACGCCGCCTCGACGGCCGCGCCGAAGACGTCGCCGGTCACTCCCCCGAACCGCCGGATCGCCCGCAGGACGAGCGCGCCGACGACGGCCGCGGCGAGAGCGACGGCGAGGGCTCCCCTCCACCACGGCAGACCGGCCCAGGTGCCGGCGCCGGCGAGCGCGGCTGCGACGACGGCCCAGACGAGAACGGTGACGAAGGGTGGGAGGGTCTGGGTGAACGTACGCCCGAGCCCGTCCTCACGCGCCGGTGCGATCCCGCGGGTGCAGCACAGCGACAGCGCCGCGCGCGAGGCGCAGACGGCGACAGCGACGAGCACCGAGGAACGTACGACCTCCCCTCCCAGCACCGAGGCCAGCCCGGCCACCTGGAGTCCGAGGACGAGGACGATCGCAGTGACGCCGGCCGGGCCGGAGGTGCCGGTCTTCATGACCGCCAGCGAGCGCTCGCGGTCGTAGGAGGCGGCCATCCCATCGACCGTGTCAGCGAGGCCGTCGAGGTGGAGCGCCCGGTTGCCGACGACCACGACGCCGATCGCGAGCAGGGCGGTGACCAGGTGCGGTAGCCCGGCGAGCTGTCCCAGGAGTGCGATAGCGCCCGCACCCAGCGCGAGCGGCAGCGCGGCCAGGGGTGCGACCGCCATCGCCACCGCGGCGCGACGGCGGTCGACGTGCTCGGGAGGAGGCACGGGCACCGCGGTCAGCGTGCCGACCGCGAGACGCCAGGCGTCCCGTAACAATTGCCTCGGGCTCCGCTTCGGCGGAACGAGCATCAGGCAGGGTCTCCCGGCGCGAGCTCGGAGAGCAGGGCGACGTCGCGCAGGAGGGCGACGGCGCTGCGTACGACAGGCACGGCGGCGACCGCGCCGGAGCCCTCGCCGAGCCGCAGGTCGAGGTCGAGGAGCGGCACCAGACCGAGCTTCTCCAGGGCCATCGACTGAGCGGGTTCGGTGGAGCGGTGGCCGGCGGCGAACCAGGCCGCGGCGCCGGGCTCGATCCGGTCGGCGGTGAGGGCGCAGGCGACGCTCATCAGGCCGTCGAGAAGCACCGGGGTGCCCTGACGGGCGGCCTCGAGGAGGTAGCCGGTGGTCGCGGCGAGGTCGGCGCTGCCGAGCGCGGCGAGGGTCTGGATCGGGTCAGCGGTGCGCTCGCCGGCACGAGCGAGGGCGGCGTCGATCACGTCGGACTTCAGACGCAGCGCGTCGTCGCCGATACCGGTGCCGCGGCCGGTGACCTCGCTGGCGGGCAGTCCGAGCCCGGCGGCCACCATCGCGGACGCGGGGGTGGTGTTGCCGATGCCCATGTCGCCGCTGATCAGCAGCGTCGCACCGGCCGCGATCTCCTCGCGGGCCACCGCGGCTCCGGCCTCCAGCGCGGCCGTGGTCTCCTCGGCGCTCAGCGCGTCCTCGAGGTGGATCGCGCCACTCCCTCGCCGGATCTTGTGCGCGGTCAGCGCCTCCCGGGTCGCCGCGTCGAGGTCAGCGAACTCCTCGTCGACACCGAGGTCGAGCACCCGGACCTGGACGCCGTGCGCCTTGGCGAGCGCGCTCACTCCGGCCCGGCCGCCCAGGAACGTACGCACCATCGCGCCCGTGATCGCCGGTGGGAACGCCGAGACCCCGTGCTGAGCGACACCGTGGTCCCCGGCGAAGATCACCAGGCGTACGTTCTCGACCGGCCGCGGCGGCACCTCGCCCTGGCACGCGGCCACCCAGACCGCCAGCTCTCCCAGCCGACCCAGGGCTCCGGGAGGTGTCGCGAGTGCTCCGAGGCGCTCGGCGGCTGCGCGGCGTACGTCGTCGTTCGGGGTCTGGATCGTCACCAGCGCAAGGTACCCCACCCCGCCGAGAAGGTAGTTATGGCGGCCGAGACTGCAGTTGTGGGGGGGGGGGGGGGGGGGTGGGGGCCGCCGGGGCCCCTCGCGGGCCCCCCCACAGCCGGGTTGGGGGGGGGGGGCGCGGGGGCGGCCCCTCCCCACCCCCCCCCCCCCCCCCCCCGCCTGGGGCCGCTTGAGGGGCCGACACGCCGGTGGAGCTGCCGAGCCCCGACCCCCCCCCCCCCCCCCCCCCCCCCCCCCCCCCCCCCCCCCCCGCCACAAGTGCAGATTCGGCGGGGCGGCTAGGGGAGGGCGCGGGAGACGCCTTGGGCTGAGACTTTGAGGGCGGAGACAAGGCGGAGGCGGTTGCGGCGGAGGTCGGAGACGACGATGCCGAGGGCGCCGACGACGCCGGAGCCGGTGGTGATCGGGACCGAGACCGAGCAGGCGCCGAGAGTCATCTCCTCGGCGGTGGTCGCGTAGCCCTCGGTGACCACCCGGTCGAGCTGGCGCCGCAGCAGGCCGGGGGTGGTGATGGTGTGGCGGGTGAACGGTCGGAGCGGGCCGGCCAGCACCCGGTTGCGTACGTCCTCGGGCGCGTGGGCCAGGAGCACCTTGCCGACGCCGGTGGAGTACATCGGCAGGCGCGAGCCGACCGAGGAGACGATGGGTACGTTGCGGGTGCCGCGCAGGGTCTCCAGGTAGAGCACGTGGTCGTCCTCGCGGACGGCCAGGTGGACGGTCTCCAGCGTCGCCCCGTAGAGGTCGTGGAGGAACGGGGCCGCGACCGAGCGCAGGTCGGTGGCGACCGGCGCGAGCAGGCCGGCGTCCCACAGCCGGCGGCCGACGACGTACGTCCCGTCCTCCTCGCGCACCAGAGCACCCCACTCGACCAGCTCGGTGACCAGGCGGTGGGCGGTCGGGAGGGAGAGGTCCGCGCGAGCCGCGAGCTCGCTGAGCGTGAGTCGGCGATGGCCGGCGTCGAAGGCGCCGACGAGACCGAGGACGCGCGAGGCGACCGTGCGACCTCCGCTACCACCTGCCATTCGCCCCACCCCTTTCCCATAGAGTCTTTCGCTCAGCGGAAGCCCGTGCTTTCATCGTACGCCTCCGCCACCTAGCGTTCGGAACGTGACAGCGACCACCGAGACTCAAGCCGACCTCTCGGCCGAGATCGAGAAGATCGAGGCAGATGCCGAGGGCCGCAACGTACGTCAGCCTCTGCTGGACTACCCGCCCTACCGTTCCAGCATCCTGCGCCACCCCACCAAGGACCCGCGCCACGCGGACCCCGAGACCATCGAGCTGTGGGCCCCGTGCTTCGGGAACTCCGACGTCGACCCGCTCGAGGCCGACCTGACCATCGCCGGCAGCAACGAGCCGATCGGCGAGCGGATCACGGTCAGCGGCCGCGTGACCGACGGCGAGGGACGCCCCGTGCGCAACCAGCTCGTCGAGATCTGGCAGGCGAACTCCGCCGGCCGCTACATCCACAAGCACGAGCAGCACCCGGCGCCGCTCGACCCCAACTTCACCGGCGTCGGCCGCTGCATCACCGACTCCGAGGGGCGCTACCGATTCCAGACGATCAAGCCCGGCCCGTACCCGTGGGGCAACCACATCAACGCCTGGCGGCCGGCGCACATCCACTTCTCCCTCTTCGGGCGTGCGTTCACGCAGCGGCTGATCACGCAGATGTACTTCCCCAGCGACCCGCTCTTCGCGCTCGACCCGATCTACCAGTCGATCACGTCGCAGAAGGATCGTGACGCTCTGGTGGCGAGCTACGACCACGACCTCTCCACCCCCGAGTACTCGATGGGCTACAACTGGGACATCGTCCTGACCGGCCCGAGCCGCACCTGGACCGAGCCCGAGGAGGGCGACCTGTGACCACCTCTCCCAAGAACTCGCAGAGCCCGACACCAGGCCAGACCATCGGCCCCTTCTTCGGCTACGCGCTCCCCTACGAGGGCGACGCCGACCTGGTCCCGGCCGGTCACGCCGACGCGATCAGGCTGCACGGCCATGTCTACGACGGCGCCGGCAACCCGATCCCCGACGCCCTGCTCGAGATCTGGCAGGCCGACGCCGAGGGCAACATCCCGCAGGCCGAGGGGTCGCTGCACCGCGACGGCTGGACCTTCACCGGCTGGGGCCGCGCCGACACCGACCTGAACGGGCACTACACGTTCTCGACGGTGCTGCCCGGCCCGTCCGAGGAGGGCGCGGCGCCGTTCTTCGCCGTCACCTTCTTCGCCCGTGGCCTGCTCGACAAGCTGCACACCCGGATCTACCTGCCCGAGCACCCCGCCAACAGCGGCGACCCCCTGCTGGTCTCGCTCTCCGAGGACGAGCGTGCGACGCTGGTGGCAACTGCGGACGCGACGGGGTTGCGGTTCGACATCCACCTCCAGGGCGACCGCGAGACCACCTTTCTCACCTACGGCTGAGGAGTCGAATGTCGCTGCTGTGGCCCGGCGAGGAACGCGCCGGGGACCTCTTCTCCGAGGCCGCCTACCTCGCCGCGATGGTGCGGGTCGAGGAGGCCTGGCTGTCCGCTGTCGCTTCCGCCGGGATCGCCCCGGAGGAAGCACGTACGCCGCTGGCCGCCCTGGTCTCCGCTGACGACCTCCCAGGGCTCGCCGAGGGCGCCGAGGCCGGGGGTAACCCCGTCATCGGCCTCGTCAAGCTGCTGCGTGGAAGGCTCGACGGTGAGGCCGCCCGGTGGCTCCACAAGGGCCTGACCAGCCAGGACGTGGTCGACACCGCGCTCGTGCTCTGTCTCGCCGACGTGCTCGACCGGGTCGAGGACGAGCTCGCCGCGCACGCCGTTTCGCTGGTCGGTCTTGCCCAGGAGCACCGCGCCACGGTGATGTCCGGACGCACCCTGACCCAGCACGCGGTGCCGATCACCTTCGGGCTCAAGGCCGCGACCTGGCTCTCCGGCCTGAGCGATGCCGCCGAGGCCCTTCGCCGGACCCGTACGTCGCTGCCCGCCCAGATCGGCGGCGCGGCCGGCACCCTGGCGGCGGTCGTCGGCCTGGCCCGGCTCCGCGGTCTCGGCGATCCCTTGGCCGCCGCGCAAGAAGCGACCACAACCGCGGCGACGACGCTCGGACTGACCTCGCGAGCCCCCTGGCACACCAACCGCGCCCCGCTGACCGCGGCCGCCGACGCACTGGTCACCGCGGCCGACGCCTGGGGCCGGATCGCCACCGACATCACCCTGCTGACCCGCCCGGAGATCGGCGAGCTCGCCGAGCCGGCCGGCGAGGGGCGCGGCGGATCCTCGACGATGCCGCACAAGTCCAACCCGGTGCTCTCGGTCCTCATCCGTCGCCACGCGCTCGCCGCTCCCCCGCTGGCCGCGACCCTCCACACCGCGGCGGCGAGCTATGTCGACGAGCGCCCCGACGGCGCCTGGCACGTCGAGTGGGAGACCTTGTCGACCCTCGCCCGCCGCAGCGCCGTCGCCGCCTCGCAGACCACCGAGCTCCTCGCCGGGCTCCGCGTCGACGCGGCCCGGATGCGCGCCACCGCCGAGGCCGCGGGTGCTGACCTGCTGGCCGAGCAGCGGTCGCTGACCGGGTTCGTGGGGGGCGAGATCCTGGCCGGCTCCGGTGCCGCGACCGGTCTCGACGACTATCTGGGGGCGACCGACGCCCTCATCGACTCCGCGGTCGCCCGCGCCCACCAGACCTGGAAGGACCTGTGATGACCCCGAGGATCACCCCCGTCGAGCTGGGCGGAGACCCGAGCAAGCCGATCTTGGTGGTCGGCCCGTCCCTCGGCACCTCGGTGACCACGCTCTGGGCCGCCACCGCCGAGCTGCTCGCGGACAGCTTCCACGTCATCGGCTGGGAGCTCCCGGGCCACGGCCACGGCGCACCGGCCGGCGAGGTGTTCTCCATGGCCGACCTCGCGGCGGGCGTGCTCGCCTGCGTCGACCGGGTCCTCACCGACCGGGGCCAGCGCCACGGCACCTTCGCCTACGCCGGCGACTCGGTCGGCGGAGCCGTCGGCCTCCAGCTCCTGCTCGACGCACCCACCCGGGTGAGTGCCGCGGTGCTCACCAACACCGGCGCCAAGATCGGCGAGCCCGAGGGCTGGAACGACCGGGCAGCGACGGTCCGCAAGGCCGGCACCGCCTCACAGATCGCCGGCTCGACCCAGCGCTGGTTCGCCCCCGGCTTCCTCGAACGCGAGCCCGCCCGGGGCGGTGCGCTGCTCCACTCGCTGCGCGACGCCGACGCGGAGAGCTACGCGCTGGTCTGCGAGGCACTGGCGGCGTACGACGTCCGCGGCCGGCTCGCCGAGATCGCCGCTCCGATCCTGGCGATCGCGGGCGTCGACGACGCCCCGACCCCGCCGGCCTCGCTCGAGGAGATCGCCGTCGGGGTGCGCAACGGGCGGCTCGTCAGCCTCGACGCCGTCGGCCACCTCGCCCCCGCCGAGGCGCCGCACGCCGTCTCCACCCTGATCAGCTCCCACGTGACGGCCTCGGACCCGGCCTACGCGGCCGGGATGAACGTACGCCGCCAGGTGCTCGGCGACGACCACGTCGACCGGGCCACCGCCGCGATCACCGACGTCAACCGCGACTACCAGGACGTGATCACGCGCTACGCCTGGGGCACGATCTGGACCCGCCCCGGCCTCGCCCGCCGGGACCGCTCGATCGGCGTGCTCACCGCCCTTGTGGCCGGGCGCCACTTCGAGGAGCTCGAGTTCCACCTCCGCGCCGCGCTCACCAACGGGCTGACCCGCGAGGAGATCATCGAGGTGCTCCTGCAGACCTCGATCTACGTCGGGGTGCCGGCGGCCAACACCGCTTTTGCCGTCGCCAACCGGGTCCTGAACGAATAGGTTGTCGCCATGTCCAGCGCCGCGACCGTCGTAGGCGCCGGGCCCAACGGCCTGGCGGCTGCGATCGTGCTCGCACAGCGGGGCGTGAGGGTGACGGTCCTCGAGGCCGCTGAGACCGTCGGCGGCGGGACGCGCACCGCCGAGCTGACCCTGCCCGGGCTGCGCCACGACATCTGCTCGGCGATCCATCCGCTCGGCCTGGCCTCGCCGTTCCTGCGCGGCCTCGAGCTGGAGAAGTACGGCCTGACCTGGCGTTTTCCCGAGATCGAGCTCGCCCACCCGCTCGACTCGGGCGCGGCCGCGCTCCTGCACCGCTCGCTCGAGACGACAGCCGCGGGCCTCGGCGTCGACGGCCAGCGCTGGCAGCAGCTCTTCGGCCCGGTCGTCCGCGGGTGGGACGCGATCTCGGACCACGTCCTCGGCCCGATGGTGCGACTCCCCCGGCATCCGTTCCGCCTGGCCGGCTTCGGGATGCGCGCCGCTCCACCGGCCGCTGTGCTCGCGCGGGCCTTCCGCGAGGAGGCGGCGAAGGGCCTTTTCGCCGGGTGCGCGGCGCATGCGTTCCAGCCGCTGGAGCGCCCGGGCACGGCCGCCGTGGGCACCATGCTGGTTCTCAGCGGGCATCGCCTCGGGTGGCCGGTCGCCGAGGGCGGCTCCCACGCGATCACCCTCGCCATGGCGGAGCGTCTCGAGGAGCTGGGCGGCACCGTCGTCACCGGCACCACCGTCAGCAACCTCGCTGATCTTCCCGACGCCGATGTCACCTTGTTCGACACCAGCCCCGGCGGCTTCGCCGACATCGCCGGCGCCGCCCTCCCCCAGCGCCCGCGCCGGGCGATGCGGAGGTGGCAGCACGGCCCCGCGGCGTACAAGCTCGACCTGGCGGTCCGCGGGCCTATCCCGTGGCGTGACCCCGAGGTCGGCCGCGCGGGAACCGTCCATCTCGGCGGGACGATCGCCGAGGTGGCGGCCAGCGAGCGGGAGATCGCCGCGGGCCGGATGCCGGAGCGCCCGTTCGTGCTGCTCGGTCAGCAGTACGTCGCCGACCCATCCCGCTCAGCTGGAGATCTCAACCCGGTCTGGGCCTACGCGCAGGTCCCGCACGCCTACGAGGACGACGCCACCGACGCGGTACTCGCCCAGATCGAGCGCTTCGCCCCCGGCTTCCGCGACCGGATCGTGGCAACACATGTCACCGCACCGGCCGACTACGCGGCGTACAACCTCAACTACGTCGGGGGTGACATCTCTACCGGCGCCAATACCCTGCGCCAGCTCATCGTCCGGCCCACCCTCGCCGGCTACGACACCGGCATCCCCGGGATGTTCCTCTGCTCCGCCGCCACCCCGCCCGGTGCCGGCGTCCACGGCATGTGCGGCTACCACGCCGCCCACCGCGCCCTGCGCCACCTGGCGGCGACGGGGAAACCAGGTGCCACCGACGTACGTCCTGGCTAACGTCGCACCCATGCCGCAAGCCCGACTGCGCACCGAGCGCCTCGATCTGGTCCCACTGAGCGAAGAGCACCTGCCGTTCCTGGTCGAGCTCAACTCCGACCCGGTGGTGCTGCGCCATCTGTTCACCCGCGCGCTCACGCCTGCGGAGACCGAGGAGCGGATGCACAAGTGGATCCGAGTGGCGAAGGAGACGGAGGGGCAGGGCAAGTGGATCGGCTACGTCACCGGTGAGGCCGTCGGGCTCTACATGTTCGAGCCGCCCGACAGCCCGCCGCGCACCGATGCCGCCGAGCTCGGCTACCGGCTTCCGCAGCGCCACTGGCGCAGGGGCTACGCGAAGGAGGGCTCGCTCGAGCTGCTCCGTCACGGGTTCGAGGACCTCGGGATCGATCGGGTGATCGCGCAGACGATGGCCGTCAACGAAGCCTCACGCGCGACCATGGTGTCGGTCGGGATGAGCTTCGTACGCGCGTTCCACGAGACCTTCGAGGAACCGCTCGCCGGGCACGCCGACGGCGAGGTCGAGTACGAGATCACCCGCGAGGCCTGGTCGGTGTCCGAGCAGAGCAGATAGGACCTCACCTGTCGGCGGCGGACAGGCCGACCTTCGCTCCCGGTTCCTCGAAGTCCTCGAGGTTGCGCAGCGTGCGGATCGGGCTCCCCCAGAGAACGACCGGCCCGAGCAGGAGCACCGCTGCGGATACGAGGAGCGTGAGACGGGGACCGATCAGCTCCGCGCTCAGGCCGGCCACGAGGCTGCCGATCGGAATGACTCCCCACGACACGAACCGCACGGTCGCCATCACGCGTGAGAGCAGCTCCGGCGGGCTGGCGACCTGCCGGTAGGTCCGGGTGACCACGCTGCCCGGCACGACGCTGCCGGCGAAGAGCAGGTTCCCGGCAGCGAAGCAGACCCAGCCGACCCAGCCGCTGCCGAGCGGGATCACCGCCGCCCCGACCGCACCGAGCAGGCCCTCGAACATCAGCACCCTGGCGGAGCCGAATCGACGAACCAGCCAGGGTGTGATCGCGGCGAAGACCAGCGAGCCGATGCCTTCGGAGGCGAGCAGGATGCCAACGAGACCGGGCGGGGTGTCGAGCTCGTGGACCAGGTAGTAGGCGAACAGCGCGAGCTGAACGCCGCACACGAAGTTGACCACACAGGCCCACCATGTGGCCGGCGCCATCACCGGGTGCCGGGTCACGAACCGCCAACCCTCGGCCACCATCGATGCGATCGACTCCGAGGTGTCGCCCTGGGGCTGACGACGCTCGGGAAGCCGTTGCAGCAGGATCGCCGAGCCGAGGTACGAGAGAGCATCGACGAACAGCGCGGGGACGGCGCCAATCACCTGGACAAGCACACCGCCGAGCGACGGCCCACCCAGCTGGGTCGCGGCGTGAGTGCCGGAGATGAGGCTGTTCCGGCTGGTCAGCTGCTCTTTCGGGACCACGCTCGGCAGGAACGTCGTATTCGCGGCGAAGAAGAGAACCTCGGCGAAGTTGACCGCGAGCGCGACCACCAGCAGCTGAACCAGCGTGAGGCCGCCTGCCCACCACACCAACGGAACGCTGAGGATCGCGGCGGCGCGCGCGAGATCCGCGAGGACCTGTACGCGGCGCAACGGGAGTCGCTGCACGATCGCACCCGCGGGCAGGCCGATGAGGATCCAGGAGAGATAACCGGCCGCCGCGAGCAGCCCCATCTCGAACGCGCTCGCCCCCAGCACCGTCACCGCGGTCAGCGGCAGTGCGACGGCAGTGACCGCGGTCCCTACGCCACTCAAGGTGCCGGCGGACCAGTAAAGCCAGAATGACCGCGCCACGCGGCATACCTCTTCCATCCGAGCCCTTCCAAGTGAGTTCCAAATTGGAACTATATGCAACCATGTATGCACCGAGGCCGCCACCCGAATTGCCCGACCGATCAAGGAGACGCCGATGCGCCGCGATGACCTCACCGACGCCGACTGCGGGATCGCGCAGGCGCTCGGAATCATCGGCGACTGGCAGAGCATGCTGATCGTGCGCGAGTGCGCCGCCGGGGTGACCCGGTTCGACGGCCTGGTCCGTGAGCTCGGGCTCAGCCGTCGCGCGCTCACAGAGCGGCTCAACTCGCTCGTCGCCGACGGCGTCCTGGCCAAGCACGCCTACACCGACCGCCCGCTGCGCTACGACTACCAGCTGACCGGGCGCGGCCGCGGGCTACTGCCCGTCCTGGTCGCTCTCCAGGAGTGGGGAACGCGGTACGTCATGGGCGACGGCACCCTGACCGCGACCGCCGGACCGGACGAGGAGCGCCGTCTCGAGGACTTGCTCGGCACGACGCCGCCGGACGTCGAGATCACGTCGCACCGCGACACCCGCCTCCGCCTGACCGGCGAGGACACCTGGACCGTCGCCTTCTTCTTCCCCGGTGCCTATGCGCCGAAGAGCCACGGCTACCCCCCGGGCTGGGGCGATATCCCCGGGACCCGGGGCTGCACGCTGGAGTGCCAGACGTACGCCGAGCACTACTCCGACTTCACGACGCTCGGCGCCCGTGTGGTCGGGGTGAGCACCCAGCGCCCCGACCAGCTGGCCGCGTTCGCGGAACATGCCGACCTGCCGTACGACCTCGCCTCCGACGCCGACGGGGTTGCCGCGGGCGCCTATCGGCTGCCGGTCTTCCGTGCCGGCGGCGCTGACCGGCTCAAGAGGGTCTCGCTCCTCCTGGACCCGGCCGGCGTCGTGCGGCACGTCCAGGCCCCGATCACCGACCCGGGCGGATCAGTCGAAGACATGCTCACTGTTCTCAACGAACGAACTTCCGCCACCGACGCTACCGGCCCGAGGACGCAGCAGCCCAGGAGGTAGGCTGCGAGCACGCTCGTGGTGCAGGAACCCGGTGAGAGTCCGGGGCGGTTCCGCCACTGTGTTGTCCGTGCCGAGCACGGACACAGCCAGACACTGGCCGCGGGCTATCCGACCGATCGACGGGGCGAGAACCCCTAGGAGGAACTCGGCATGGCCGACTCTGCACGCGTACGTATCGCCCTTCTGTCCACCTCGGACACCGACCTCCTCTCGGCCCGCGCCAGCGACGCCGACTACACCTGGGCGAACCCGTCGCGGGCGAGCGACCTCGAGGCCGTCGTCGCCGAGGCCGATCTGGTCGTCTTCCGGCTCCTCGGCTCGCCGAGCGACCTGTGGGACGGGCTGAGCTCCGTCAAGGAGCGCGGCACCCCCGTGGTGGTCCTCGGCGGCGAGCAGCAGCCGAGCGCCGAGCTGATGGAGCACTCCACCGTCCCGATGGGCGTCGCCGCGGAGGCACACCGCTATCTCGCCGAGGGTGGTCCGGCGAACCTCGCCCAGCTGCACGCTTTCCTCTCCGACACGGTCCTGCTGACCGGGTTCGGGTTCGAGCCGCCGGCCATCGTCCCGGCCTGGGGGTTCGCGGAGCGCCCTGGAGCTGCCGATGGCGCGAAGCCCCGGATCGGGGTGCTCTACTACCGCGCCCACGAGACCAGCGGGAACACCGCGTTCGCGCACGCGCTGGCCGACGCCATCGACGCGACCGGCACGGCCACCGGCGTACCCGTCTTCGCGGGCTCCCTCCGCTCCGCCCCCGACGACCTCTACGAGGCGCTCGGCACCCTGGACGCGCTGATCGTGACCGTGCTCGCGGCCGGCGGCTCGGTGCCCGCCTCGGCGAGCGCCGGCGGCGAGGACGAGGCCTGGGACGTGGAGCGGATGGCGGCGCTCGACATCCCGGTGCTCCAGGGCCTGTGCCTGACCAGCTCGCGCGCGGAGTGGGAGGCCTCCGACGACGGCGTCACGCCGCTCGACTCGGCCAACCAGATCGCGATCCCCGAGTTCGACGGGCGGATCATCACCGCGCCGTTCTCGTTCAAGGAGCTCGACGAGCAGGGTCTCCCCCACTACGTCGCCGACCCCGAGCGCACGGCACGAGTGGCCAGGATCGCGGTCAACCACGCCCGCCTGCGGCACACGCCCAACCAGGACAAGCGCCTCGCCCTGGTCCTGTCGGCCTACCCGACCAAGCACGCCCGCATCGGCAACGCGGTCGGCCTCGACACCCCGGTCTCCGCAATCCGGATGCTGCGCCGGCTCCGCGAGGAGGGCTACGACCTGGGCACCGACAACGAGGTCGTACGCATCCTCGACGCTGGCTCGACTGAAGAGGGCTCCGACACCGCTGCCGGCGACGCGCTGATCCACGCGCTGATCGCCGCCGGCGGCCAGGACGAGGAGTGGCTGACCAACGCGCAGCTGACCGACGCCCACGTCCGCATCTCGAAGGCCGACTACGACGCCTGGACCGAGGATCTCCCTGCTGAGCTGCGGGAACAGATGGTCGAGACCTGGGGGCCGACGCCGGGCAACCTGTTCGTCAACGACGAGGGCGAGCTCGTCCTGGCCACGCTCCAGGCGGGCAACATCGTCATCCTGATCCAGCCGCCGCGCGGGTTCGGCGAGAACCCGGTGGCGATCTACCACGACCCGGACCTTCCCCCCAGCCACCACTATCTGGGTGCCTACCGCTGGCTGGAGAACGGCTTCCGGGCCGACGCCGTGGTCCACCTCGGCAAGCACGGCTCGATGGAATGGCTGCCCGGCAAGAACGCCGCGCTCTCGGCGTCCTGCGGCCCGGACGCGGCCATCGGCAACATGCCGCTGATCTACCCGTTCCTGGTCAACGACCCCGGCGAGGGCGCCCAGGCCAAGCGCCGTGCGCACGCCACGATCATCGACCACCTGGTGCCGCCGATGGCGCGCGCCGAGTCCTACGGCGACATCGCGCGGCTGGAAGGGCTGATGGAGGAGTACGACCGGATCTCCTCCATGGACCCGGCCAAGCTGCCCGCCATCCGTGGCGAGATCTGGCAGCTGATGAAGGCCGCCGAGCTCCACCGCGACCTCGGCATGGAGGAGCGGCCCGAGGACGACGACTTCGACGACTTCATGCTCCACATCGACGGCTGGCTCTGCGAGATCAAGGACGCCCAGATCCGCGACGGGCTGCACGTGCTCGGGGCCGCACCGGAGGGTGAGGCGCGGGTCAACCTGGTGCTCTCGATCCTGCGCGCCGCGCAGGTGTGGGGCGGCGTCGGAGGCGCCGTGCCCGGGCTGCGGGCGGCGCTCGGGCTCAAGGAGGGCGCCGACACCCGGGCCGTCGACGAGATCGAGACCCAGGCTCGCGGCCTGGTGGAGCGGATGGACGCGGCCGGCTGGGACCCGGCGGTCGCCGAGACGCTCCACGACGACCCGGCCGTGCAGCAGGTGCTCGTCTTCGCCGCCGAGCAGGTGGTGCCGCGGCTGAACGGGACGACCGACGAGCTGTCCGCCGTCCTGCACGCGCTCGACGGTGGCTTCGTCCCCGCGGGACCGTCGGGCTCGCCGCTGCGGGGGCTCGTCAACGTACTTCCCACCGGACGCAACTTCTACACCGTCGACCCGCGCGCGGTGCCCTCGCGGCTGGCGTGGCAGACCGGGCAGGCGATGGCCGACTCGCTGTTGCAGCGCTACCTGGACGAGACCGGCGACTACCCGACCTCGGTCGGCCTCTCCGTCTGGGGCACCTCCGCGATGCGTACCTCCGGCGACGACGTCGCCGAGGTGCTCGCGCTGCTCGGGGTGCGACCGGAGTGGGACGAGGCGTCTCGCCGCATCACCCACCTCGACGTCATCGCGCTCGAGGAGCTCGGGCGGCCCCGGATCGACGTGACCGTACGCATCTCCGGGTTCTTCCGCGACGCGTTCCCGCACATCGTCTCGATGCTCGACGACGCGGTCCGGATGGTGGCCGACCTCGACGAGCCGGCCGCGGACAACTTCGTCCGCGCGCACACCCTCGAGGACCTCGCCGAGCACGGCGACCAGCGCCGCGCGACGTCCCGGATCTTCGGCTCCAAGCCGGGTTCGTACGGTGCCGGGATCCTGCAGGTCATCGAGGCCGGCAACTGGCGCTCCGACCAGGACCTCGCCGAGGTCTATACGGCGTGGGGCGGCTTCGCCTACGGCCGCGACCTCGACGGCGCCCCGGCGGCCGACGACATGCGCGCCAACTACCGCCGGATCAAGGTCGCCGCCAAGAACGTCGACTCCGCCGAGCACGACATCGCCGACTCCGACGACTACTTCCAGTACCACGGCGGCATGGTCGCCACCGTCCGCGCGCTGACCGGCAGCGAGCCGAAGGCGTACGTCGGCGACTCCACCTCCCCCGACGCCATCAAGACCCGCACGCTGCAGGAGGAGACCAACCGCGTCTTCCGGGCCCGCGTGGTCAACCCGCGCTGGATCTCGGCGATGCAGCGCCACGGCTACAAGGGCGCCTTCGAGCTGGCCGCGACGGTCGACTACCTCTTCGGTTTCGACGCGACCGCCGGCGTCGTGCAGGACTGGATGTACGAGAAGCTCGCCCGCGAGTACGTCCTGGACGAGACCAACCAGGAGTTCATGCGATCCTCGAACCCGTGGGCGCTGCGCGGGATCGTGGAGCGGCTGCACGAGGCGGCCGAGCGGGGTCTGTGGGAGGAGCCCGACCCCGAGGTCGTCGCGGCCATGCAGGAGATCTATCTCGACATCGAAGGTGACCTGGAGGAGGAATGAGTTCTTCTGGCAAGCGTCGGATCAAGATCATCGGGGTCGGCCCCGGTGACCCCGACCAGGTCACCCTCGAGGCCGTGGCCGCGATGCGGTCGGTCGACTACTTCCTGGTCACCGACAAGTCGGGGACGGTCAAGCAGGGCATGCCCGACCCGCTGGTGCGGGCCCGCGAGGAGCTGCTCGACCGCCATCTGGCCGCTCCCGCGCGGGTGGTGAAGGTCGCCGACGCGCCCCGCGAGCGGCGTGAGGAGTTCACCGGGACCGACGCGGAGTATCGGGCCGCGGTGGCTGCCTGGCACCGGGCCCGGGTCGAGAAGTATCTCGCCGTGCTCGCCGAGAACCCCGGCGACGTCGGCTTCCTGGTCTGGGGTGACCCGGCCTTCTACGACTCCACGATCCGGGTCGTCGACCAGATCACCGCGCAGCTCGACGTCGAGGTCGACGTCATCCCCGGGATCTCCTCGGTGCAGCTGCTCGCCGCGCGCCACCGCCTCGTGCTCCACGACGTCGGGCGCCCGCTCTACGTCACCACCGGCCGCGCGGTGCTCGATGCCGTCGAGGCCGGGCACGACAACCTCGTGGTGATGCTCAACCGGGTCGTCGACCTCCCCGGGCTCGAGGACTGGCGGATCTGGTGGGGCGGAAACCTCGGCACCCGTGAGGAAGAGCTGGTCGCGGGGGTGGTCGGCGAGGTCCTCCCGGCGATCGAGTCGGCTCGGGCACGGTTGCGCGAGTCGTCGGGCTGGGTGATGGACATCTACCTCCTGCGGGCACCGAAAGCATGAGTGGGCTGCTGGTCGCCGGCACCACCTCGGATGCTGGCAAGTCGGTCGTGACGACCGGGCTGTGCCGGGCGTTCGCCCGCCGCGGCGTCAAGGTGGCGCCCTACAAGGCGCAGAACATGTCCAACAACTCGATGGTCTGCGCCGGACCGGAGGGCGCGATGGCCGAGATCGGCCGAGCCCAGTGGGTGCAGGCCCGCGCCGCGAAGGTCACCCCGGAGCCGGCGATGAACCCGGTGCTGCTCAAGCCCGGCTCCGACCGCCGCAGCCACGTCGTGCTGATGGGGCATCCCGCGGGCGAGGTGTCCTCGCACGACTGGGAGGCGGGGCGCCGGCATCTGGCGACCGCGGCCCATGCCGCGTACGACGATCTCGCCTCTCGCTTCGACGTGATCGTCGCGGAGGGAGCGGGCAGCCCGGCCGAGATCAACCTGCGGGCCGGGGACTACGTCAACATGGGGCTCGCGCGGCACGCCGGGCTGCCGACGGTGGTCGTGGGCGACATCGACCGGGGCGGGGTGTTCGCGGCGATGTACGGCACCCTGGCCCTCCTCGAGCCCGAGGACCAGGCTCTGATCAGCGGTTTTGTGATCAACAAGTTCCGCGGTGATCTCGGGTTGTTGAAGCCCGGGCTCGAGTCGCTGGAGTCGCTCACCGAGCGTCCCGTCTTCGGCGTACTGCCCTGGGAGCCGTCGCTGTGGCTCGACTCCGAGGACGCGCTCGACCTCGACGGGCGGCGTGCGGAAGCCGGTGCCACCCGCAAGGTAGCGGTCGTACGCCTCCCCCGGATCTCCAACTTCACCGACGTCGACGCGCTCGGCCTGGAACCGGACCTCGATGTCGTCTTCGCCTCCTCGCCGGCCGACGTCGCCGATGCCGACCTGGTCGTCCTGCCCGGGACCCGGTCCACGATCAGCGACCTGGCCTGGCTCCGCTCGCGTGGCCTCGACGTCGCGATCGTCGAGCACGTACGCCGCGGACGCCCGCTCCTCGGGATCTGCGGTGGCTTCCAGATGCTCGGCGGGGTGATCGCCGATCCTTCCGGCGTCGAGGGCGCGGTAGCGGAGGTCGAGGGGCTGGGCCTGCTCGACGTACGCACCGACTTCACCCCCGCCAAGAACCTCCGCCTGCCCACCGGGTCCGCGCTCGGGGTCGAGGCGAGCGGCTACGAGATCCACCACGGCCGGATCACCCGGGGCGACGGCGTTGAGGCGTTCCTGGGCGGAGCCCGGGCCGGCAACGTCTTCGGCACGATGTGGCACGGCAGCCTGGAGGGCGACGCCCTGCGCGGCGCCTTCCTCGAGGCGACGCTCGACCGGGCCCCGTCCGAGGTCTCCTTCCCGGCTGCCCGCGAGCGCCGTCTCGACCTGATCGGTGACCTCGTGGAGGAGCACCTCGACGTCGACGCCCTGCTCGACCTCGCTCGGGGGACCGCTGGTCGAGCCGCGAGCGCCAGCGAGCGTGTCGAGACCAACACAGTGCCATCGAGCGCGACAGCGGACCGTGTTGGTCTCGACACGCCTCCGCCTAGCGGCTCCGGCGGCTCGACCAGCGGGGTGGACGACGGGTCGACCAGCGGGGGGATCCGGTGAGGCTTCTGATCCTGGGCGGGACTGGGGAGGCGCGGGATCTGGCGGCGCGGCTGGTCGAGGCGGGGGTGGATGTCACGTCCTCGCTGGCCGGGCGGGTGGCGCGGCCGCGGCTGCCTGTGGGGAAGGTCCGGATCGGGGGGTTCGGCGGGGTCGAGGGCCTGAGGGGGGCTCTCGACCAGTTCGATGCCGTGGTCGACGCGACGCATCCGTTCGCGCGCGGGATCTCGGCCAACGCGGCGGCGGCCTGCGCACAGACCGGACACCCCCTGCTCAGGCTGGAGCGGCCGGGCTGGCCGGCGGACCCGTCCTGGGTCTATGTCGACACCCACGACCAGGCCGCCGAGCTCGCCGCTGAACTGGGGGAACGTCCGTTCATCACGGTCGGTCGCCAGGAGCTCGCCCGGTTCGTCCCGGCCCTGGCCGGGCACGCGGCGCTCGCCCGCGTCGTCGACCGGCCGGAGCTCGAGCTGCCCGAGGCATGGACGCTGCTGACCAGCCGCGGACCGTACGACCTCGACGGCGAGCTGGCGCTGATGCAAGAGCACGGGACCGACGTGCTCATCACCAAGGACTCCGGCGGCACCTACACGTGGCCGAAGATGGAGGCCGCTGCCGAGCTGGGGCTCGCGGTGGTCGTGGTGCGGCGCCCCGGTGGGCCCGGGGAGGTCACGACGGTCAACGACGTCGACGACGCGGTGTCCTGGGTGCTGCGGTCGGCGGGCGCTATGACTGAGGATCCGACCTCGTGAACGACTTCACAAGGTCGGATCCTGACTCACAGGCAAGAATCCTCGTCGGTATGTCCGTGACCGACGTCGACCGACGCGATGACCTGCGCACTTGGGCCGACGAGCACGCCGCCGACCTCGCCTTCCTGCAGATGGGCGACCCGTCGCTCTCCCGCGAGCTGACCCGACTCGCCGATGAGGGCGCCACCACGATCACCCTGGCCGGCGTCAGCCTCGGCCCGCTCGCCCCCGGCCACTCCTGGCTGCGCCGGATCGCCGCGCACTGGTGGCGTGAACGCTCCGGAGACCGCCCCGAGATCCAGGTCGTGACCCGCCTGGCCACCACCCGCGACGACCTCACGTTCCATGACCCCCGGCCGATCACCGGCACCGAGCCCGGACTCACCTCTCCCGCGTGGGAGCGGGTCCCCGACCACGTACGCCAGGTCCTGATCTGCCGCGGCCCGCGGTGCACCGCGAAGGGCTCGGAGGAGACCGCCAGGGCCGTGATCCTGGGCGCGATGGAGGCCGGTCTCGGCGACGACGACCTGCTGATCACCCACACCGGCTGCCAGTTCCCGTGCAACCAGGCGCCGGTGCTCAGCGTCCAGCCCGACGATGTCTGGTACGGCAACGTGGAAGCGGCCGCCGCCCGGGTGATCGTGCGTGATCACCTGGCCGACGGCCGCCCGGTGGAGGCCTACCGCCTCCCCCGCTAGCCCGATCAGGTCACAGGCTCGCGGCCAGTGCCTTCCGCTCCGCGACAGCGCGCTCTGCCGCGTACAGACGAATGACCAGTCCGGTCAGCGCCACTCCGAGCACGCCCCACATCGTGGCGAGCGTGATCAGTGAGGCCCGACGGAAGAACCACAACGTGTCGGCCGGGAAGTCCCCGACCTCGTTGACCGTCGTGAAGAGCTCCCCGGCGACGACCATGACGACCAGATAGGCCGCGATCGCGCCGACCACGGCGGCATAGGTGCCGAGCCGCCCGCGCAGCCGCACGGCGGCGTACGTCACGACCACCGCCGCCACGACCGAGAGCGCCTGGAAGGCGAAGTAGACCGCGGTGCGGACCCCGATGGTGTCTCCGCTGCCGACCGCCGGTGGGGTCGCCGGGTACTTGAGGAAGGGCACCAGGGCGACGGCGACGAACCCGATCAGGGTGACGAGCGCCGTCGACTGTCCCGGCGTGAGCCGTCCGAGACGACCCATCGTGCCTGCGGCGACCAGCCCGAGGATGCCCCCGAGCGCGACGCCGACGGCCAGGGTGCCGGTCAGCAGCCCCCAGGTGCTCTGGTTGGTGCGGGAGACCTCAGCGGCCTCCTCACCGCCCTCGGCCTCCTCGGTCGCATGCGAGTGCGAGTGACCGTCGGCGCCGGCTTCTTCCAACGCGATGGCAGCGCCGACCTGCGGCTCACCGACGGAGTACGCCACCAGGAAGGTGGCGACTCCGGCGAGGAGTCCAGCTAGCAGGCCGCGTACGAGAAATGCACGCGCGCTCATCAGTGGCAGGGGTAACCGAGCAGGTGACGACCGTCATGGACCCACTCGTGGATGAGCGTGCCGGACGGGATCGAGACCGCGCCCTGGTCGGCGCTGATGAAGAAGATCACCAGGAGACCGAGCAGACCGAAGAAGAGCGCCCAGGGGGCGAGCTCACGGAGTGGGATGGTGGGCAGGGCGGCGCCGGCGACGGGCGCCACAGCGTGCTGCGACATATGTCCTCCTCAGGGATGATGCGTCCCTGTTCGTTGGGGTTGGACGGACATTCGGGTCTGACTCCACCGCCGCGAGGCGGTGTCACAGTAGCGCGACTGTGCCGGAGTTCCACCGGCTTCCTCATGTCCGTTTGGGGGATCATAGCCGAGATCCGACCTCGGCAGACAGGTGCTCCGACCACTGTCCGGGACAGACTCAGCGGAGCCATTCGTTGCCGGTCAGACTGCTGAGAGCGGTGATGTCCAGGCGGGGCTCGATCCCGGACTCGGGCGCGAGCCCGAAGTGCTCGAGCGAGCGGCGGACCCACTCGGCGGCGTCGATGTTGATCGGACCGGAGACCCACATCGCGTACGGCAGGTTCACGAACCGCTGCTCCTTGACCGCGGTCAGGTCGCGCGAGGCCGGGTGGGCCTGGAGGACCTTGACCTTCTCCTCGTAGGACTGGCCGGGGTAGTCCACGAAGTAGATGACGTCGGGGTCGGCGGCGGCGAGACGCTCCCAGCCGACCTCGGTCCAGGTGTCCTCCACGTCAGCGGTCGCGTTGGTCACCCCGGCGGTGTCGAAGATGGCCTGCGGAGCGCCGAAGGAGCCGGAGGTGAAGATCGCGTCGGTGCCGGAGTCGAAGAGGAACGCGGTCGGCGCCTTCTCCGGCTTGGGCGCGCTCTCCAGGGCCTCGCGGCGCTCGTCGATGTCGGCCGCGACCTTTGTCGCCTCCGCGCCGTGGCCGGTCAGCTCACCGATGTTGAGCAGGTCGGTACGCAGCGCCGTCCAGGCCTCCATCGTGCCGCGGTCGCCGTCCTCCTGCCGGCAGGACTCACTGAGCAGGTAGGTCTCGATGCCGTGCTCCTCGACGGTCTCCGGGATCAGGTTGCGCGACTCGCTGAACCCGTAGTTCCAGCCGGCGAACATCATCTGCGGCTTGAGAGCGAGGACGGTCTCGAGGGTCGGGTAGTCGTCGCCGACGACCTCGAGCTCCTCGACCCGGTCCTTCGGGTAGGCGAGCTCGAGCAGCTCCTGGTCCCGGGCGATGCCGGTGACCGCGACGAGCTCGTCGCGAGCGCCGACGGCCAGCGCGATGGAGATGATCCCGCCGTCGTAGGCGTAGAGCTCGGTGACCGGCGCGTCGACGGTCACCTTCTCGCCACAGTTCTCGACGGTGATCGCGCCCTGCCCGGCGGCGCCGGCGGCGGTCTCCTCCGTCCCGCAGGCGGTGAGGATCGTCGAGCCGAGCGCGAGCACGGCGAGGCAGGCGAGGCCGCCGCGACGTACGGGGATGGTCGGGAGAGAGATCATGCCGAGTGGTCCTTCCGGGGGTGGATGAGGAGATGTGCCTGATCGAGGTGCGGGTGGGGCACCTGGACGGAGCCGACGCCGAAGTGGAGATCGACGCTGATCGCGTCGAGCACCTCGGCAGGCGGGCCGTGGGCGACGACGGTCGCCGGCCCCGCGTCCGGGTCGCTGCCCGGGGGCCGACCCAGAACCGCCAGCTGATCGAAGGAACGGAGCGCCAGGTCGAGGTCGTGGATCGTCGCGACCAGGGTCTCGGCCCGGCCGGCGACGGTCTGCAGCAGCCGCAGCTGCCAGGCGACGTCGAGATGGTTCGTGGGCTCGTCCAGGAGCATCACCGGGCTCTCCTGGGCGAGGCCGCGAGCGAGCACCGCCCGGCGCCGCTCGCCGCCGGAGAGGCGGTCACAGGGGTCGTCGATACGGTCGGCCAGGCCGACGGCATCGAGCGCCGCCCGGACGATCTCGCGCTCCTGACGACCACCTCGCGACCACGGCCGGGTGCGCGGCACCCGGCCCAGCGCGACCATCTCACCGACGAGCAGCTCGGCGGAGGCGACCTCCTCCTGGGGGACGTACGCCAGCCGGCGGGCGCGCTCGCGCGAGCCGATCCGGGAGGTCTCCTGGAGCCGACCGGAGTCGTCGGCGAGCTGGGCCTGCCCCGTGCTCGGGCGCAGTACGCCGGCGAGGATGCGCAGCAGCGTCGACTTCCCCACCCCGTTCACGCCCACGATCCCGAGGCTGGTCCCTGCAGGTACGTCGAGGTCGATGTCACGCAGCACCTCACGCTCGCCCAGACGGGCCCCGACCCCGCGCAGCCGCAGCACCGGACCGGCGCCGTGCCCGCTCATCGCTCACCGCCGAACCGGTAGCGGCTCCGGCCCATCAGCAGCAGGAAGAGCGGCGCACCGACGACGCCGGTGACCACCCCCAGCGGGATCTCCTGCGGTCGGGCCACCATCCGCGCGAGCACGTCGACCCACAGCAGGAAGAGCCCGCCACCCAGCGCCGCGACCGGGAGCACCACCCGGTGCCGAGCCCCGACGAGCAGCCTGGCGGCGTGCGGCACGATCAGGCCGACGAACCCGATCCCGCCGCTCACCGCGACCAGCACGCCGACCAGCACGGAGAGGCCGACGAACAGGGCACCGCGCAGCGCCGCGACGTTCACACCGAGCGCGGCCGCGGTCTCCGGCCCGGCGGCGAGCGCGTCCAGCCACCGGTGCAACGCCAGCATCCCGGCGGCGAGCACGAGGCCGACGACCGCGGGCACCCACAGCTTCTCCCAGCTGGCGCCGCCGACGCTGCCGAGCATCCAGAACATCACCGAGTTCGCGGCCCGCGGGTCGTCGCTGGCGAAGACCAGGAAGGAGGCGATCGCGGAGAGCCCCGAGGAGAGCACCACCCCGGAGAGCACCAGCCGGATCGGGGTCAGTCCGCCCTGCGCGGTCGCCACCAGCCAGACCAGCAGCGCTGCCCCGATCGCCCCGAGCAGGGCACCGGTCGAGACCGCGTAGATCCCGAAGCCGACCAGGGCGCCGGTGGTGATCGCAGCCGTCGCCCCGACTGCTGCGCCGGAGCTGATGCCGAGCAGGAACGGGTCGGCCAGCGGGTTGCGCACCAGGGTCTGCATGCCGGCGCCGGCGACGGCCAGCCCGGCGCCCACGACGAGCGCCATCAGCGCGCGGGGCAGCCGCAGCTCCCACACGATCACGTCCCATCTCCCGGGAGCCTCCCCCTCGAGCCGGTCGGTCACCGTCGCAACCACATCGGCGAGCGGGATGTGCTCGGACCCGAACGCCAGGGACGCCACCACGCTCAGCGCCGAGGCGAGCAGCAACCCGGCCACCAGCGGTAGGAACGGGACGCGTCGTCTCCCGGCGCGATCGCGGGCGCGAGCACGGACACGGTCTTCCACGGCGGTCGGCCTCTCAAGTCCTCTGGACCCTGGTCGCGAGGGCCGTGACGTACATCTGAGCCGACAGGTTTTCGGACTCGGGTTCACCCGGCGAGGCCGCCTTCCCAGGGACTTCTCCCCAGTGGCTTGCTGGTCTCGCCGTCGCCCTCACCGCTGCGCGCCAGTCCCGGATTCTCACCGGAGTTCCCTGGCATCCATCCGGATGCGTTCGACTCGGCGCAGAGGCTAGCACGGGTCGTCGAACCGGTGCCGGGGATGTTTCCGACGACACGGCGAAGCACAAGATCTAGGAAGTTGCATTGGTGTAATTCCCGCATATAGTGGTCCTCGCAGCTGGTTCTCCTTCCTCGGCGACGGGGAGGGAGAGGCAAGAGGGAACCCGGTGTGAGTCCGGGACTGCCCCGCAGCGGTGAGTGGGAACGACCGCCTTCACGAAGCACTGGGAGCAAGCCATGCCCCTGGGAAGCGACGGCCACTAGGACCGAGCACGAAGCCCACGAGTCCGAAGACCTGCCAGTGCCCACCTCATGGTGGGGTCCGCGACCTCGAGGGAAGGTCAGGGGATCAAGCGCGTACGACGCTGTCCTCTCCTGCCCCCGGAACGGATGCACGAGACATCCGGAGCGGGCCGTGGGTCCCGCGGACCAAGGGGGCATGAGAGAAGATGATCGACACCGAGGGTCTACCGATCCGCACGGAGAAGTCGGCGTACGTCTTCGACTATCCGATGGCCGAGGACCTGGCCAAGAAGCAGCGGAGCATCTTCTGGACGGCCGAGGAGATCCCGGTCGAGAACGACAAGCAGGACTTCCTGGTCAACATGACCGACGCCGAGCAGGCCGCGGTCAAGACGACGCTGAAGCTGTTCACCATCTACGAGCTGATCCTGGGCGGCGAGGTGTGGGGCGACCGGCTCTTCCACTCCTTCCCGCGGCCCGAGGTCCAGATGATGACGAACGCCTTCTCGTTCGCCGAGCTGAACATGCACGCGCCGTTCTACGCGAAGCTCAACAAGACCCTGATGATCGACACCGAGGAGTTCTACGACTCCTACAAGAACGACCCGGTGCTGGCCGAGCGGATCGCCTTCGTGTGGGAGGCCATCGCCGACGAGGACCTGCTCTACGCGCTGAGCGTCTTCACGCTGATGGAGAATTGCGTCCTCTACTCCAACTTCGCCTTCCTCAAGCACTTCCAGTCCGGCGGGAAGAACCTGCTGCAGAACGTGATCAGCGGCATCAACTTCTCCGCCCGCGACGAGAACCTGCACGCCACCGGCGGCGCCTGGCTGTTCAACACGGTGTTGGAGGAGTACGCCGCCACCGTGCCGGCCGACAAGTTCGAGGCCGAGCGCTCCGACCTGTTCGAGCGCGTCCGCGGCGTCGCCGAGCACCTCTACGCCCACGAGGCCCGGATCGTGGAGATGCTCTTCGCCCACGGGCCCATCACCGGCATCGACCAGGCCGACCTGGAGGCCTTCGTGAAGTCCCGGGTCGACATGACGCTGGAGAACATGCGGATGGAGCCGCTGTTCGGGGTCGAGGACAACCCGATCGCCGAGTGGTTCTACAGCGGCATCAACGGCACCCAGTTCCACGACTTCTTCCAGGTCACCGGCAACGAATACAACCGCAACATCGGCGAGACGGAGTTCAGCTTCTAATGACGAACAGTCTGATGGGCAGCAACAGCAGCTGGGAGACCCTCTCCGCCGAGCGCAAGGCGCTGCAGGCCGAGGGCGTCGTGCCCGCCTTCATGACCACCGCGGGCTACGCGATGTTCAAGGCGAAGTACACCGTGGAGGGCCAGAGCGTCCGCGAACGCTACGAGACCATCGCCGCCACCGCCGGCGAGCTGGCCGACGAGATGTACGCCCGCGAGGACGGCACCTCGTGGACCGAGAAGTTCTTCGAGGCGATCTGGAACGGCTGGCTCTCGCCGTCGACGCCGGTGCTCTCCAACCTCGGCACCGACCGGGGTCTGCCGGTCTCGTGCGAGGGCTCCTACGTGGAGGACTCGGTGTGGGGCTTCTACGAGACCCTCAAGGAGGCCGCGATCCTCTCCCAGAACGGGTTCGGCACCTCGGCGTACCTCGGCGACGTCCGGCCCCGCGGCGCGAAGTTCTCCGACAACGGCAAGGCCAACGGCGTGGTCCCGGTCTTCTGCAACTTCGTGGAGATGACCAACCAGATCAGCCAGGGCGCCACCCGCCGCGGCTCCTGGGCGGGCTACCTGCCGGTGGACCACCCGGACTTCTTCGAGCTCGCCGATCTGATCTTCCGCGAGCCGGCCAACAAGAACGTCGGCTGGATCTTCAGCCAGGCGTTCATCGACCGGATGCTGGCCGGCGACAAGGACGCGCTCGAGCGCTACCAGCGGGTGCTGAAGATCCGGGTGGTGCTCGGCAAGGGCTACATCTGGAAGGTCGACACCGTCAACGCGGCCCAGACCGAGTCGTACCAGGCCAACGGGCTGGAGAACAAGGCCTCCAACCTGTGCTCGGAGATCACCCTGTTCAGCGACGAGGACCACTCCTACACCTGCGTGCTCTCCTCGCTGAACCTGTCGACCTACGACGAGTGGAAGGACCAGGACACCGCGTACGTCGCGACCGTCTTCCTCGATTCGGTCGCCGAGGCGTTCCTGCGCAAGGCCCGCACCATCCGCGGCCTGGAGCGCGCGGTGCGCTACACCGAGAAGGCCCGCAGCCTGGGCCTGGGCGTGATGGGCTACCACGACTACCTGCAGAAGCAGCGGGTGCCGTTCGAGTCCGACAAGGCCGCGGCGCTCAACACCGACATCTTCGAGCACATCTCCGCAGCCGCCGACGCTGCGTCGCGGTGGATGGGCTCGATCGCGGGCATCCCCGAGTGGTGCGTCGGACGGCGCAACTCCCACCTGATGGCGATCGCGCCGACGATGAGCACCGCGGTGATCGTCGGCGGCACCAGCCAGGGCATCGAGCCGTACGTCGCCAACGTCTGGAACCAGACCACCTCGGCCGGTGAGATGCCGCGGGCCAACCAGAACCTCGTGGAGGTGATGAAGGAGCGTGGCGTCTACGACCAGGCGCACATCTCCGACATCATCGACAACGGTGGGTCCGTGGCTCATGTGGACTGGCTCGACGACCACGAGAAGGACGTCTTCAAGACCGGCTACGAGATCGACCAGGAGGTCCTGCTCGCCCGGGCCTCGGACCGACAGGTCTACATCGACCAGGCGCAGTCGCTCAACCTGTTCTTCCAGGCCGACGCGACGCCTCAGTACATCAGCAAGATCCACAAGCTCGCGCTGCTCGACCCGAACATCAAGAGCCTCTACTACCTGCGCTCGCGGGCCGGCATCCAGGCCAGCAAGCAGTCCCGCTGAACCCGATTTCTCGACGAGAGGTACGACCATGAACGAGAACCCGACCACCGACGCCATCGACGACCTGACCTGGGACGACTGGACCGACGCCCAGGTCTGTGCCATCGAGAACGGCCCCGACTGCGAAGCCTGCGAGGGCTGAGGAGGCTTGCGGATGACCGGTCCGGCTACCGGACGGCCGACGCTGACGGTCTGCCGCGGATGCTGCTGCGGGAGCGAGCGGAAGTCGCCCGGGGTCGACCACGCAGCCGTGCTCACGACGCTGCACACGGCGGCCGGGGAGTCGGCGACCGTACGTGTCGCCGACTGCCTCGGCCCCTGCGAGCGAGCCGACGTCGTGGTGGTCGGTCCCTCACCTGAAGGACGCCGGCGCGGGGCCCGGCCGGTGTGGGTCGCCCGGACCGGCAGCGCGAGGGTCGCCGACGCCCTGGCCCAGTGGACCCGCGCCGGCGGACCGGGCATCGCCGATGCCCCGCCGGCGGTCCTGGCCCGGGCCTTCCGTCAGGAGCGCTGAACGACGGCGTACGCGGCAGCGACCAGGGCCGCGCCGATCCCGATCCGCCGCGCCAGCCGGGTGGCCCGGGAGATGTCGGCCGGCTCGGTCGCGCGGCCGTCGCCCATGACCGCGCGGTGCTCGACGCGGTTGCCGTAGTAGGTGTTGGTGCCGCCCAGCCGGACCCCGAGCGAGCCGGCGAAGGTGGCCTCGACGACGCCGGCGTTGGGGCTGGGGTGGTTGGCGGCGTCACGGCGCCAGGCGCGTACGGCCTCGCCGGCGTTTCCTGGGGAGGCGGCGACCGTGAGCAGGCCGGACAGGCGCGAGCCCGGGAGGTTGAGCAGGTCGTCGAGGCGGGCGCTGGCCCAGCCGAAGCGCTCGTAGCGCTCGTTGTGGTGGCCGACCATGGCGTCCAGGGTGTTGGCGGCGCGGTAGCCGAGCAGTCCGGGGACACCTGCGACGGCGCCCCACACCAGCGGCGCGACCACCGCGTCGGAGGTGTTCTCGGCGACGCTCTCCACGACGGCACGGGAGACCTCGTCGGCGCCGAGCTGGCTGGTGTCGCGCCCGACCAGGTGGGTCAGCCGCTGCCGTGCCGCTGGAAGGTCGCCGCGGTCGAGATGGTCATGGACGGCCATCGCCTCGCGCTCCAGCGAGCGGCCGCCGAGGACCGCCCAGGTCGCGGCCGCGGTCACCAGCGTCGTCCCGATCCGTCCGGGGGCGAGCCGCTCCGCGGCGGCTCCGAGGACGACCGCTCCGCCGACCAGGGTCGCGGAGTGGAGGACGCCGCGGGCTCGGTCGTCGGCGTACCAGACTCGCTCCGCCTTCATCGCGACCGTGCCGAAGCCGGCGACCGGGTGGTAGCGCCGCGGGTCGCCGAGCAGGCGGTCCAGCGCGAAGCCGGTGAGGAGCCCGATCGTCCGGGGGCTCACGAGGGTTCCCGGGTCTGGCGCAGCGCGGCCAGGAGCTGGTCGGTCGGGTCCTCGGGGCGTACCGCGATCCGCACCCAGTCCGGGCCGAGGCCGGGGAAGGTGTCGGCGCGGCGTACGGCGACGCCCTGCTCGCGCAGGGCCTCGCGGACTCCGGCGCCGGGGCGGGCCAGGACGAAGGAGGCGGCCGAGGGGACGTACTCGATCTGCTGGTCGCGCAGGCCGGCCTCGAGATGGCCGCGCCAGGCGGCGATCCGCTCGGCGCGCTCACCGGCCTCCGCGCTCGCCCGCTCGGTCGCGCAGGCGAGCATCGCGGCAGCCGCGGTGGCCGAGACCGACCACGGGGTACGCACCGCCTCCAGGTCGCTGATCGCGGCCGCGTCGCCGACGACGTAGCCCGCGCGTACGCCGGGGATCGACCAGTGCTTCGTCAGGCTCCGGATGACCAGCAGGCCCTCGGCGCGCTCGCCGGTCAAGGTCTCCGGCTCGCCGGGGACGGCATCCATGAAGGCCTCGTCGACCACGACCAATCGGCCGGGGCGGAGGAGGGCGCGGAGGATGGCCGTCGGGTGGAGTACGCCGGTGGGGTTGGTCGGGTTGCCGACGACGACCAGGTCCGCGTCCTCGGGCACCGTGACCGGGTCGAGGGTGAAGCCGTCCTCGTGACGGAGACGGACCTCGGTCACTCGGTGGCCGGCCTGCTCGAGCGCCGCGTGGGGCTCGGTGAACTGCGGATGGACGACGACCGGCTTGCGCCACGGACGGGCGCGTGCCACGAGCGTGAACGCCTCCGCCGCCCCCGCCGTCGGGAGCACCTCGTCGCGGGCGCGCCCATGGTGCTTCGCCAGCGCCGCCCGCGCCGGCTCCTCGTCCGGGTAGGCGGTCGGTGCCAATGAGTCGTGAAGCGCCTGTTCCAGCCACCCCGGCCGCTCGCCCGGGTAGACATTCACCGCGAAGTCGAGCAGCCCCTCCCCCACCTCGACGTCCCCGTGGTGGCGCAGCGGATCGGCCGGCGGGAGGTCCGTCGCGGCGGGCATTTCCCCGCCATGGCGGGATTCTGAAGGCGGGTTGTCGCTCGTCTCTCCGCACTTTCCCGCCATGGCGGGAAAGTGCGGCGCCGCCCGATGAGCCGCCACCGCGAACCGGGCCGCCAGGTGCGGATGGCCAGCCCAATGCACATGCAGGTACGAGGCATGCAAGGTCTCCGACGCGTACCCCGTCAGCGCCGAGGCGTCAGCCACGTCGGCCGAGTTGGCACTTATGCCGGCCGAGTTGGCACCTATGCCGGCCGAGTTGGCACTTGCGTCGGCCGAGTTGGCACCTATGCCGGCCGAGTTGGCACTTGCGTCGGCCGAGTTGGCACTTGCGTCGGTCGAGTTGGCACTTGTGGGTCGCGAAACTCGACTTTCGTCGTCCACAACTGCGGTCTCGCCCGCCACAACTGCCGTTTCGATCGGCGTTAGCGACGTCTCGATCGACGCGGGCGACGTCTCGATCGACGCGGGCGACGTCTCGGCTGTTGCAGATGACGCTTCGACTGACGCGGGTGACGCTTCGACTGACGCGGGTGACGCTTCGGCCGACGGAGGTGACTTCTCGGGCGACGCGGGTGACGCCTCGACGGTCCAGGCGGCTCGGGGGCCGGCGGGGGGCGAGGTGGTGGTGCGGTGGAACTCGTGGCCGGTGATCTGCTCACCCGCGCGGGTGAGCAGGGAGTCGGAGGCGGCGATCGCGACCGGGTAGCGGAGGGTGAGGCGCTCGCTCATCGCGGCCTGGGCGGGGATGGCGCCGGCCATCGGGACCCCGTCGAGCGAATCGGCCAGGTAGAGGAGCCCGGCGCACTCGGCGACCGTCGGCACTCCAGCCTCGACCGCGGCGCGGAGATCGCGGAGCAGGCTCGTGTTGGCGGCGAGGTCGACGGCGTACATCTCCGGGAACCCGCCGCCGAGGTAGATCCCGCTGGTGCCCTCGGGCAACGCCTGGTCGGAGAGTGGGTCGAAGGAGCGTACGTCGCAGCCTGCCGCCTCCAGGAGCTCCTCGGTCTCGGGGTAGCGGAACGTGAACGCCCGCCCGCCCGCGACGGCGATCACGGGACGAACCGTGTTGGTCTCGACACGCTCGCTGACGCTCGCGGCTCGACCAGCAGTGGGAATGTCGCGACCAGCACGGTCGTCTTCGCGCAACGCCTCGGCCGGATCCCATGCCTCACCCTCGAGCTCAGGTGCCGAGCGGGCCACGTCCAGCAGCGCGCCCAGGTCCAGGTGCTCGGCGACCTGCTCCCCCAGCCGCTCGATCAGCGCGACCGACTCGTCACGCTCGGCGACCGGGACGAGACCGAGGTGACGCGACGGCGTCGCCAGCGACTCGTCGCGCGGCAGAAGACCGAGCACCGGCAGCCCGGCCTGCTCCAGCGCCGACCGGATCTCGTCGGCGTTGCGCCCCGGGGAGCAGCGGTTGAGGACGACTCCCCCGACGCGTACGGACGGGTCGAAGGTCGCCATCCCGGCGGCGATCGCGGCAGCTGAGCGGGACATCCGGGCGACGTCGAGGACCAGGACGACCGGCGAGGACGTCAACGAGGACACGTGGGCGGTGGAGGCGAAGCCGTCGGTGCCGAGGCGGCCGTCGTAGAGGCCCATGACACCCTCGATGACCGCCACATCCGCCCCAGCGGCACCATGGAGCAGCAGCGGCACGACCCGCTCGACGCCCACGAGGTGCGGGTCGAGGTTGCGCCCCGGACGCCCGGTGGCGAGCGCGTGGTAGCCCGGGTCGATGTAGTCCGGCCCGACCTTGTGACCGCTCACCGTCATCCCGGAAGCGCGCAGCGCGGCCATCAACCCGGTGGCGATCGTCGTCTTCCCCGAACCCGTCGAGGGAGCAGCGACCACCAGCCGGGGCAGGGTCACCATTCGATGCCCCGCTGGCCCTTCTGGCCGGCGTCCATCGGGTGCTTGATCTTGGTCATCTCGGTGACCAGGTCCGCCACCTCGAGCACGGCCGGGTCGGCGTCGCGGCCGGTGATCACGACGTGCTGGCGCCCCGGCCGCTCGGAGAGCACGGAGGCGACCTCGGCGGCGTCGACCCAGCCCCACTTGATCGGGTAGGTGAACTCGTCGAGGACCAGCAGGTCGTACGTCTCCGTGGCTAGGCACCGCTTGATCTCGGCCCAGCCCTCGGCGGCGGCCGCGGCGTGGTCCTCGGCGTCACCCTGCTTGCGGCTCCAGGACCAGCCGGAGCCCATCTTGTGCCAGTCGACCGGCCCGCCCTCGCCGGTCTCCTCGTGCAGCTTCCCGAGGCGCTCAAGCACGGTCTGCTCGCCGATGCGCCACTTGGCGGACTTCACGAACTGGAAGACCCCGATCCGCCAGCCCTGGTTCCAGCCGCGCAGCGCGAGCCCGAAGGCGGCGGTCGACTTCCCCTTGCCAGGTCCGGTGTGGACCATCACCAGCGGCCGGTTGCGGCGCTGGCGGGTGGTGAGCCCGTCGTCGGGTACGTTCAGCGGCTGTCCCTTGGGCATCAGGCAGCGCCCCTTCCCATGGTGGTTCCGGTGAACCCGTGGACGGCCGAGGTCAGCGCCTCGGCGTTGACCTCGGCGACCGGCACGTGCTCGGCTCCGAGGTGGACGGCCAGCTGACGGGCCAGGCCGAGCCGCATCGGCCCGCTCTCGGAGTCGATGACGACCGTCGTGACGCCCAGACCGGCGACGTACGCGGCGGCCTGCTGCGAGCGTCGCACCGCATCCTTGCCGTGGGCCTCTGCACTTTTTCTGGGGTAGTTGGCGCGACCGTCGGTGACGACCACCAGCAGCGGCCGCAGATCGGGGTCACGCAGGTGCTCGCGCTGGAGCACGCGGGCGGCCTCGAGGAGTCCTTCGGCCAGCGGCGTACGTCCTCCGGCGGGCACCTCGTCGAGCCGTGCCGCGGCGAGGTCGACCGACCCCGTCGGGGGCAGCACGAGCTCGGCACCCTCGCCCCGGAACGTGATCATGCCGACCTTGTCGCGACGCCGGTAGGCGTCCAGCAGCAGCGAGAGAACCGCGGCCTTGACCTGCGCCATCCGTTTGCGCGCGGCCATCGACCCGGAGGCGTCCACGCAGAAGAGCACCAGGTTGGCCTCGCGGCCCTCACGGACCGCGGTGCGGAGGTCCTCGATCCGCAGCTCGACCTGCGCCGAGGTACGCGGGCGGGCGCTCTGCTTGCCCGCGGCCGCCTTGAGCGTCTCGACGAGGTGGAGCGAGCCGCGGGTGCTGAGGCTGGCGCCGATCCGACGGCCGCTGCTGCCGATCGCCTTGCTCCGGCCGCCGGTGCGGCCCGTGCCCAGGCCGGTCACGGTCAGGAGGCGGGGGCGGTAGGCGGCGCCTGCGGCGGTGACCGTGTTGGTTTCGACACCGCTCGCTGCGCTCGCGGGCTCAACCAGCGAAGAATCGTCGCTCGTGGGCTCGACCGACGGGGGTTCGACCGACGGGGGTTCGACCGACGGGTCTTCCGCGTCGGCCGCACCGTCGCCGTCGGGCGGCGCCTGATCGGGCCCGTTCTCGGGCCCTTCCTCAGGCCCATTTTCAGGGCCACCTTCCGGCGGCTCGGGCGGCAGCTCGTCGTCGCCGAGGATGCGGTCGAGCAGGTCCTCGTCGAGCCCGGGGGCGTCGAAGGGGTTGCGACGGCGGCGGTGCGGGAGGGCCAGCAGGGCGGCGCGGCGGATGTCGGCGCGGGTGACCTCGGAGCGCCCGGCCCAGGCCGCGTGCGCGACCGCGGTGCGGGCGGTGACGATGTCGGCGCGCAGCCCGTCGACCTCGAACGCCGCGCAGACCTCGGCGATCTTGAGCAGCCCGGGCGCGGTGAGCCGGACCTTGCCGACCAGGGCGCGCGCGGTGGAGACCCGCGAGGTCAGGTCGCGCTCGGCGGCCAGATAGCGCTCGACGAACCCGGGAGCGTCCAGGTCGAAGGCCATCCGGCGGCGTACGACCTCGGCGCGCAGCGCCGGATCCCGGGGCGCGGCGACCTCGACGGTGAGCCCGAAGCGGTCCAGCAGCTGCGGGCGCAGCTCGCCCTCCTCGGGGTTCATGGTGCCGATCAGCACGAACCGGGCGGCGTGCTCGACCGAGACGCCGTCGCGCTCGACGCTGACCCGGCCCATCGCCGCCGCGTCCAGCAGCAGGTCGACGAGGTGGTCGTGGAGCAGGTTGACCTCGTCGACGTAGAGCAGGCCGCGGTGGGCCCGCGCAAGCAGCCCCGGCTCGAACTCGACCGCGCCGCGCGACAGCGCGCTCTCCAGATGGAGCGAGCCGACGACGCGGTCCTCGGTGGCCCCCACCGGGAGCTCGACCAGCCGCACCGGCCGGCTCTCCACGACGGCGGCGGACCCGAAGGGACCGTCCGGCGACTCCGCGGAGGGGTCGGCGGGGTCGATCGAGAACCGGTCCCCGGCGTAGACCGAGATCGAGGGCAGCACGGCCGCCAGACCGCGTACGGCCGTCGACTTCGCGGTCCCCTTCTCGCCACGGACCAGGACCCCGCCGATCTCCGGGGAGATGGTGGTGAGCACGAGCGCGAGGCCCATGTCGTCGAGGTCGTCCGCCTGGCAGCCGAGGACGGCAGAAAATGGGTAGTGCACCGGCATGAGAGGCTCCCGCTCCCTATCGCGTTGATTGGATGGACGCGAGGCCGGTCTTCGGACTTGTCGAGTCCCCGTGATGGGGCTCGATTCACCGCAGCGGGCCTGTGCCGGATTCCCACCGGCTTCCCAGATTCTCCCCAGTCGGGGCACCTCGCGCCTGTGCGGTCACTGTAGCGTCTGGCCTCATGATCGTCGTGGTGGGCATCGGTGCCGGAGGTTGGGACGAGATTCCCGTACGTCACCAGCAGCTGATCCGGGAGTCGGCCGTCCTCCTCGGCGGCAAGCGTCATCTCGACCTCGTCCCGGATGTCCCCGGCCAGCGGCGCGAGCCCTGGCCGTCGCCGCTGCGCGAGGGGCTCCCGGCACTGCTCGACGGCATCGGGGATGCGGTCGCCTTGGCTTCGGGGGACCCGCTGGTCTCCGGCATCGGCACGACGCTGATCGACCTGCTCGGCGCAGCGAACGTACGCATCGAGCCGGCCGTCTCCTCCGTCGCCCTCGCCCGCGCCCGGATGGGTTGGGCGGCCGAGACGTGCGTGGTCGTCAGCCTCGTCGGCCGCGAGGTGTCACTGATCGCGCGCGAGCTCGCACCCGGCCGCCGGATCCTGGCACTCTCCTCGGACGGGTCGACTCCTGCCTCGATCGCGAACCTCCTGGTCGGGGCCGGTTTCGGGGCCTCGACGATGACCGTCCTGGGCGAGCTCGGCGCGGAGACCGAGAGCGCACGGACCGCGACCGCCTCCGCGTGGGACGCGGAGTCGCCGCGGCTCAACATCGTGGCGATCGAGTGCGTCGGCGCACCCCTCCTCGGCTGGGCCGCCGGCCTTCCCGACGACGCGTTCGAGAACGACGGCCAGCTGACCAAGCGCGACCTGCGGGCCTCGGCCCTGGCCCGCCTGACCCCCACCGCCGGCGCGCACCTGTGGGACGTCGGCGCCGGTGCCGGCTCGGTCGGTATCGAGTGGATGCGGGCGCACCCGTCCTGCACCACGACCGCGGTCGAGGCCTCCCCCGAGCGCGCCGCCCGGATCGCCCGCAACGCGACCCGCCTCGGCGTACCCGGCCTGGCCGTCGTCCAGGGCCGCGCCCCCGATGCGTTGCGCGATCTCCCGGAGCCCGACGCGATCTTCATCGGCGGCGGCGCCACCCGACCAGGAGTGCTCGACACATGTCTCGCTGCCCTCCGCCTCGGTGGCCGGCTCGTCGTCCACGGCGTCACCCTGGAGACCGAGCAACTCCTGGCCGCTGCCTATCAGCAGCATGGCGGTGAGCTCACCCGGATCTCGGTCGAGACCTCAGCCCCGATCGGCACGTTCACCGGCTGGGTCCCCGCACGGGCTGTGACGCAGTGGTCCTTCGTCGTCCCCACCGACAGCGCCAACGGGTGAAAGAAAATTTTCTTCTATCCGGTCGACCCGCCCCGGCAGAAGACGAATCCAGGCGAACGAAAGTTCGTTCGCCCGCCGCGCCCCAGCCTCACACCCAGGGAAAGAAAATTCCTTCCCCTGGCAAGTAGATCCCAACTGGAATCCTCGGCGCCGAACGAATTTTCATTCGCCTCTCGGTCCACCACCGCGTAGCGGGCGCCCCGTGGAAGAAAAATTCCTTCCACCAACCAGACGATCCGACTGCCGGAGCGGGTGACCCGCAGTCCCAAGCCCGTGCTCAACTCGAAACTCCGCGCCAAACCCCTGCCGCCGACCCGATATACAGCCAAAATTCTCGTCGACGGCCGGTGTCAAGGCGATGTATCGAGCTTGTCGAGATGATCGCCGCAGGCGACCGGCGAAGCCGGCGGCCGAAGGCCGTCCTTTACTCCGGACGCCGGCGAGAACACCCTCCAAGCAAGGGTCGGCGGCAACACCAACCACGAAAACCTCAGCGCCCCGAGAGATACCTCTCCTCATGAACCACCGAAGACAGCTCCGACCGATGCCTCCACCCGAACCGCTCCAGATCCGGCACCTCAGGCACGCCGTCGACAGCACCGACACAGAGCCAGGCCACCGGCCGTACGTGTTCCGGAAGGCCGATGAGCGATCGCAGGAACTCCTCCCGGTAGAAGCTGACCCAGCCGACGCCGAGACCCTCGGCGGTGGCGGCGAGCCAGAGGTTCTGGATCGCGAGGACGGTCGAGTAGAGCCCGGCGTCGGCGATGGCGTGCCGTCCGAGGACCTGCGACCCGCCACGGGTCGGGTCGTAGCCGACGACCACCCCGAGTCCGGACTCGCAGATGCCCTCGATCTTGATCCGGGAGAACGTCGCGGCCCGCTCGCCGGAGAGCGAGGACGCGAACACGTCCCGCTCGGTGGCGACGTGGTCGCGGAAGGCCGACAGCGTCTCCGGCGAGCGCACCAGCACGAAGTCCCAGGGCTGCGACATCCCGACGCTCGGGGCGGCGTGGGCGGCCGAGAGGACCCGCTCGAGCACGGCAGGATCGACCGGGTCACCGGTGAACTCCGCGCGGGTGTCGCGGCGGCGGTTGATCGCGTCATAGAGGTCCATCAGGCACGCACCCGAGCCGCATCGTAGAGGAACGACTCGCCCCCGTCGCGGGCCAGCGCAGGTCCGGCGAGGATGACGGCGGCCTGCCTCAGACCCGCGTCCTCGACAGCGTCGGCGATCGTCGCCACCGTCCCGCGCAGCACCCGCTCCTCGGGCTGGCTGGCGCGGTAGACGACCACGACCGGGCACTCCGGGCCGTAGTAGGGCAACAGCTCGGCCATCAGCTCGCGGGTTCGCCGGATCGCCAGATGGAGCACGAGCGTGGCGCCGGTCGCGGCGTACGCGGCCAGGGACTCCCCCTCCGGCATGGCCGTCGACCGGGCCTGGGTCCGGGTGAGGACGACCGACTGCGCCACCAGCGGGACGGTCAGCTCGCGTCCCACGAGCGCGGCTGCCGCCGCGTAGGCGGGCACGCCCGGCGTGACGTCCCAGGGCACCTCGGCGGCATCGAGCCGCCGGGTCTGCTCCGCGACCGCCGAGTAGACCGACGGGTCGCCGGAGACGAGGCGTACGACCTGCTTGCCGCCCCGGTGGGCGGCGACGATCTCGCCGACGATCTGGTCCAGGTCGAGCTTCTGGGTGTCGACCAGCTCGGCCGCGGGGCTGCAGTGCCCCAGCACCTCGGGGTCCAGGTAGGTGCCGGGAAAGAGCACCACGTCGGCGGCCTCGAGCAGCCTCGTCGCGCGGACGGTCAGCAGGTCGGCCGCGCCGGGGCCGGCACCGACGAAGTGAACGCTCTGTCGGCCGGTCACCGCACGTACCTCGGCGTCCAGACCTGCCCGGCCGCGGTCGCCCGGGTCGAGCTCGCCCCCACGATGACCAGGCACTTCATGTCGATGGTCCCGGGGTCGAGGTCACCGAGAGTGGTCACGGTCAGCGACTCCTCGGCCCGCCCGACATCGCGCCCGACCACGACCACGGTGTCCGGCTTGCGCTGCTCCAGGAGTACGTCGCGAGCCCGGCCGATCTGCTCGGTGCGCGAGCGCGAGGCCGGGTTGTAGATGGCCAGCACGAGGTCGGCGGCCGCGACCGCGCGCAGCCGGTCCTCGACGACGGACCACGGCTTGAGCCGGTCGGAGAGGGACATCACCGCGAAGTCGGCCCCGACCGGGGCGCCTGCCCGCGCGGCCACCGCCTGGACGGCGCTGACCCCGGGCAGCACCCGGACGCGTACGCCGGCGTAGGCCGGATCCTCGGCAGCCTCGAACACGGCGGACGCCATCCCGAAGACACCGGCGTCACCGCCGGAGACCACGGCGACCCGCTCCCCCGCCACCGCCAGGTCCAGGGCGTGCCGGGCCCGGTCGACCTCGACCGTGTTGCCCGATGCGTGCCGTCGCAGGCCTTCACGTTGCGGCACCCGGTTGACGTACGGCGCGTAGCCGACGACGTGTCCGACCTCGGCCAGCGCCGAGCTGACCTCGGGTGTCAGCCACCCGTCGGGACCCGGCCCGAGCCCGACGACCAGGACCTCCCCGCCGGTCGAGTCTGTCGAGACGCCCCCGCGCGCCACCTCGACAGGCTCGACCGCGGGTAGCTCTTGCCGCAGCCGGGCCGCGGCAGGTGCAGGAGCCGTGTCTCCCGGCACCACGATGAGGGAGAAGTACGGCACGGAGGACGGGTCGACGTCGGCCACCGGCAGCCAGCGCTCCTCGGGCTGCGAGGCACGCTCGACGTACCAGGCACCCTCGAGCCGCCCGGCGGCCGCGAGCGCGGAGCGGACCGCGGGGAAGGTCCGGCCGAGCTTCATGATGATCGCCGCCTCGGTGTCGGCCAGCCGACGGGCGAGCTCGGGCTCGGGCAGGGTTCCCGGCAGCACCGTGAGCACGTCGGTCTGGCGCACCAGCGGGGTGGAGACCGCGGCGGTGGCGGCTGCGAAGGCGGGTACGCCCGGCACGACGGAGGTCTCGTAGACCTCCTTGAACCGGTCGTGGAGATACATCGAGGAGCCGTAGAAGAGCGGGTCGCCCTCGGCGAGCAGGACCACGTCGCGCCCGGCGTCGAGGTGAGCGGAGAGCCGGACCGCGCAGGACTCGTAGAACTCGGCCATCGCCCCGACATAGCCGCCGGGGTGCGAGGTGGTCCCGGTGGTGACCGGGTAGCGCAGCTCCTCCTCCACCGCGTCCGCGGGGATCAGGGACGACGCGATCCGGCGAGCGTGCGACTGCTTGCGCACCCCGGCGTGGTAGGCGATCACGGGAGCCGCGCCGATCAGCCGGGCTGCCTTGAGAGTGATCAGCTCGGGGTCGCCCGGGCCGATGCCGACGACGGTGAACCGTCCAGGGCTCGAGGTGCTCATTCCTGCTCCTGGGCGAGTGCGTTGAGGGCGGAGGAGGTCATCGCGGAGCCGCCACGACGGCCCCGGACGGTGACATAGGGGATGTCGATCCCGTGATCGGCGGCGAAGGAGGCGAGCGCCTCCTTGGACTCGGCCGCGCCGATGAAGCCGACCGGGCAGCCGACGATCGCGGCCGGCCGCGGACCGCCGTCGAGGATCATCTCGAGCAGATGGAAGAGCGCCGTCGGGGCGTTGCCGATGGCGACCACCGCACCCTCGACGTAGGGCTCCCACAGGGACAGCGCGGCAGCGGTGCGGGTGGTCCCCCACATCCGGGCCAGCGCCGGGACCCGGTCGTCACCGAGCATGCAGAGCACCTCGTTCTCGCGCGGGAGCCTGCTCCGCGTGACCCCGGTGGCGACCATCGTCGCGTCGCACAGGATCGGCGCCCCGGCCTCCAGCGCGCCCCGCGCGGCCTTCACCAGGCCGGGGTGGATGACCAGGTCGGCGGCGAGGTCGACCTGCCCGCTGCCGTGGATCATCCGCACCGCGAGCCGCTCGGCGTCGGCGGGCACCGCGGAGAGGTCGGACTCGCGCCGGATGGTCGCGAATGAGTCGACGTAGATCGCCGGCCCCTGGTCGATGTAGTCGTAGCGCCGGGTCGGGCGCACCTGCGGCGAGGGCACGAGTACGCCGCGCCACGGCGTCACCACGACCGCCGGCGCCCGCTCGGCCAGCGCCGTGACCGCCGCCCGGTCCAGGGCCCCCTCGGCAAATCCGACGTGCTCGCCGCCGGGCACCTCACCGAACTCCAGCTCGGTGGCCGCGACCGGCACCCGGGCGTCGGCCACGACCGGCTCGACCAGAGGAGCGTCGAGCTCGGCGACGTGCCAGGCCGCCGACGGTCCCTCGCCGCGTACGTCCAAGAACTGAGCAGCGAGCGAGACCAACCGGGAAGCGGCCTCGGCGAGCGGCACGACCGGCCCCCACGAGTCACCGACCCGGAGCTGGCCCTCGGCCGCGGAGAGCGCCACCAGCCCGAGGTCGCACTCGCGCGAGACCAGGTCGCCGCGACCGTCGTCGAGCACGAAGAGGAACCGCCCCGGCAGCGCGGCCAGCCGCGGCGAGGCGCACAGCAGCCGGTCCAGCGACGCCGCGACGCCGCGCAGGTCGGCCCGTCCCCCGGCGAGCCCGCTCTGCGGGGAGAGCATCACGTTGCGTACGAGCTCGTGGGTCTGCGCCGGCACCAGACCGGTCGCCTTGAGCGCAGAGAGCACCTCGCCCGGCAGGTCGTTTCCAGACTGGCCGCCCTCGACGCTCGGCAGGCCGCGCACCTGCAGGTTGGCGCGGCCGGTGAGGTAGATCCGCCCGTCGCCGTAGGTCTCCGCCACGGAGATCAGCGAGAGCAGCGCGGCGGAGGAGACGGACCCGCCGATCAGGCGCAGCCGCACCAGCAGGCCGTCCTCGGCCGCCCACGGACGACCGACTCCGGGGCACCGGTCGGTTCGGACTCGCGACATCAGGACACCTGCTCTGCGTCATGTGCCCTTGCGCGGGGCACGTGGTGACCTGGCGGCGGGTGCCGCCAGAGCCAGCAGGTCTTCGGACTCGGAATCGATCGGAGCGGAGCGCCTTCCCGGAGCCAGGCTCCAGTGGCTGCCCTCCCCGGAAGGAGTGCGTGCCCCGCCCGTCATCCTCACCGCTGCGCGTCAGTCCCGGACTTTCACCGGGTTCCCTGACCCCATCAGGCATGGAGTACGACTGGCAGGGCGAGACTACCCACTTGCGGACACGGCACCGAATTGCTCGCCCTCCGGCCGCGGTTGTGCCAGGGTTCGCCTACTCGGAACCTCCCGACGCCACCCCCACAGATGGAGTCTCCCGTGACCGGCTCGGTTCATCGGCAGCTGCTCGTTCTCGCGCCGATCTCGGCGCTCGCACTCAGCCTGACGGCCTGTGCCACGACCTCGGACTCGAAGGTCTCGATCGGTCTGGTGGTGCCGACCTCCGGCGCCCAGAAGTCGATCGGCACGGACATGTCGCGGGGCTTCGACCTCTACCTCGACCAGCACGGCGGGAAGCTCGGCGGCCGGCTGATCGACGTCGTCGAGGCCGACGAGGGCGACCGGACCGAGATCGGCGTCGCCGCGGTGACCAGGCTGATCCAGGACGACGAGGTCCAGGCGGTCGTCGGGGTGGTGAGCTCGGAGACGGCGCTGGCGGCCAAGGACGTCGCGAAGAACAGCGAGACGCCGCTGATCGTGACCGGCGCCGGCGCCGACGAGTTCGCCGACGGCTCCGACTACCTGTGGCGTACGTCCTCGACCAACGCGGGTCTGGGCAGCGCGCTCGGGAAGGCGGTCGCCCAGGGGACCGACCGGGGCTCGGCGTACGTCATCGGCTCCGACGACGCGGCCGGTCACGAGTTCTCCGACAGCTTCATGATCTCCCTCGAGGCGTCCGGCAGCAACGTGGCGGGCCAGAGCTACACCCCGGCGGGCGTGAGCGAGGAGTGGTCGGGGCTCTTCGAGAAGGTGAAGGAGTCGGGCGCGGACGCGATCTTCGCCGCCTATGCCGGGAAGGAGGCGGAGGCGTTCGTGAAGCAGTACCGCGAGTCCGGGCTGGCCAAGAGCATCCGGCTCTACGGCCCGGGCTTCCTCACCGAGGGCGACGTGCTGTCCGCGCTGGGCGGCGCGGCATCAGGGGTACGGACCGCGCTGCACTACAGCGACACGATGGACTCGCTGATGAACGACGCCTTCGTGAAGGACTACCGCAAGGCGTACGACGCCACCCCGACGGTCTACTCGGTCCAGGCCTACGACGCCGCGGCCGCGCTCGACAAGGCGCTCGGCCTCTCCGACGACGTCGACCGCAACGAGATCGCCGACTCCCTCGGATCGGTCGGCACCATCGTCAGCCCCCGCGGGAACTGGTCCTTCGACCCCAACCACAACCCCGACCAGCCCTACTTCCTGCGGGTGGTCAGGGGCACTGCCGACGGCCCCCGCAACATGGTCCTGCAGGAGATCACCTCAACGGGCAGCTGACTCCGACCGCAGCTCCGCCCGGGTCGCGGCCAGCTCCTCGCGTACGGCGGTGAGGTCCTCGCGCAACGAGGTGAGGATGGCCATCATCTCGGCGTCGGACTCCTCCTCGTGCTCGGCGAGAGACTCGACGCTCTCCATGCCGGAGACGACCACGGCGAGGAAGAGGTTGAGGACCGCGAAGGTCATCACCAGGATGAAGACGACGAAGAAGATCCAGGCGGAGGGGTCCTCGGCCATCACCTCGCGGGCGATGTCGGGCCAGGCCTCCCCGGTCATGGTCTGGAACAGCGTGAACGCACTGGTGCCGAGGTCGCCGAAGTACTCCGGCGCGATCGAGCCGTAGAGGTTGGTCGAGATGACCACCGCGACGTACATCATCAGCACCAGCAGCGCCGCCACCGAGCCCATCCCCGGCATCGCCGCGATCAGTCCGTCGACGACGCGACGCATGGACGGGACCGAGTTGACCAGGCGCAGCACGCGCAGGATCCGCAGCGCCCGCAGCACCGACATCGGTCCGGTCGCCGGCACCAGCGCGATCGCGACGATCACGGTGTCGAAGATGTTCCACGGGTCGAGGAAGAACCTGGGGCCGTACGCCACCAGCCGCAGCACCAGCTCGACGACGAAGACCCCGAGGAGCACGCTGTCGAGCAGCGCCAGCTCGTGGGCGAGATGTTCGGGGACCATCGTCTCCACGCCGAGGACCACGGCGTTGAGGATGATCACCCCGATGATGACCTTCTGGAAGGTGTCGTCGTCGACCAGCGCACGCACCCGGGCGCGCGCTGCGGTGATGCTCGAACCCATGTTCGCTTCGTCCTCCTGTGACCCGTGACAGCGGGCCGGAGCCTACTGCACCGGATCTACTGGGTCGCCAGATGCACCGCGAGCCCGAGGCCGGCCAGACCGACCAGCCAGCGCAGCGGCCGCTCGGGGGCGACCCGGACGATCGCCGGCCCCAGGAAACCGCCGATCACGGCACCCGCTCCGAGCGCGATCGCGGCCGGCCAGTCCACGGGGGCGAAGAAGACGTACGCGATCGCGGCGGTGCCGTTGGCCACGCCGGTGGCGACGTTCTTGACCGCGTTGGTGATCGCGAGGGCCTCGGTGCGCTCGAGCACGAGAACGGCCAGCGCGATGATCCCGACGCCGGCGCCGAAGTAGCCGCCGTAGATGCCGAGCACGAACACGATGACGCCCCAGCCGAACCCGCGGGCCAGGGTACGTCGCTCCTCGGCGCCTGCCGGGGAGGCCTGCCGTGGTGGCCGCGCGGCCGCACGGGCCGCTGCCCAGGCCCGGATCCGGTCGCGGAGCAGCAGGAGCACCGCCCCGGCGCCGACGAGCCAGGGCACCACCGTCTCGAACGCCTCGGCCGGCGTGGTGAGCAGCAGGGCAGCGCCGACCGCCCCGCCGAGGAAGGAGGCCAGGGCCAGCCAGGCGATCCTTCTGCCCTGACCGCGCAGCTCGCGCCGCGACCCCGCGACGGTGCCGCCGGTGACGCCGAACATGGCCACCGTGTTGGTGACGTTGGCGACGACCGGCGGCAGCCCCGCGGCCAGCAGGGAGGGGTAGCTGACCAGCGAGGCCAGACCGGCCACCGAGCCGGTCAGTCCCGCACCGACCCCGGCGAGCAGGAGCCAGGCGAGCTCGGCGCTCACCGGGCCGACACTCGCGCAGCCTCCGCGCTCACCGGACCAGGCACGGGCGCTTGGGGTCGAAGGTCCACCCCGGCACCAGGTACTGCATGGCGACGCCGTCGTCACGTACGCCGAGCCCGTGCTCGAGGTAGAGCTCGTGCGCGGCCGCGACCCGCTCGCGGTCGAGCCGGATCCCGAGCCCCGGCGCGGTCGGCACCTGCACCGCGCCGTCACGGATCTCCAGCGGCGACTCGGTCAGGCCCTGGCCGTCCTGCCAGATCCAGTGGGTGTCCAGCGCGGTGATCTCCCCCGGCGCGGCGGCGCCGACCTGGGTGAACATGGCCAGCGAGACGTCGAAGTGGTTGTTGGAGTGGGAGCCCCAGGTCAGCCCGAAGTCGTGGCACATCTGGGCGACCCGGACGGAGCCGGACATGGTCCAGAAGTGCGGGTCGGCCAGCGGGATGTCGACGGCGTTGGTGCGGATCGCGTGGGACATCTGGCGCCAGTCGGTGGCGATCATGTTGGTCGCGGTACGCAGCCCGGTGGCGCGCTTGAACTCGGCCATGATCTCGCGCCCCGAGTAGCCGCCCTCGGCGCCGCAAGGGTCCTCGGCGTACGCGAGCACGTCGTCCTTGCCCTGGAGCAGCCGGACGGCGTCGGCGAGCAGCCAGCCGCCGTTGGGGTCGAGGGTGATCCGGGCGTCGGGGAAGCGCTCGTGGAGGGCGGTCACCGCGGCGACCTCCTCCTCACCGGCGAGCACGCCGCCCTTGAGCTTGAAGTCGGCGAAGCCGTAGCGGGCCTGGGCGGCCTCGGCGAGACGTACGACCGCCTCGGGGGTCAGCGCGACCTCCCTGCGGACGCGGTCCCACTCATCGGCCGCGTCGGGTTCCGAGCTTCGCTCGGTTACTCCCTCGTTCGGCGCGAGCGGACGAGCAAGCTCGCCGCTCGACCTCACTCCGGTCGTCTCGCGCAGGTAGGGCAGGTCGGTCTTGTCGGGGTCGCCGACGTAGAAGAGGTAACCGAGCATCGGCACCGAGTCGCGCTGCTGCCCGTCGCCGAGCAGCTCGGCGACCGGTACGCCCTGGGCCTGACCGGCGAGGTCGAGCAGCGCGGACTCCAGCGCGGTGACGGCGTGGACCGTCGTACGCAGGTCGAAGGTCTGGGCTCCGCGGCCGCCGGCGTCACGGTCGGCGAACGTGGTCGCGACCTGGCGCAGCAGGCTGCGGTAGCGGGTGACCGGCTGCCCCACGAGCAGCTCGGCGGCCTCCTCGATGGTGCGACGGATCGGCTCGCCGCCCGGGACCTCGCCAACGCCCTCGCGGCCCTCGGAGTCGGTGAGGATCGCGATGTTGCGGGTGAAGAACGGCGCGTGCGCGCCGCTGAGGTTGAGCAGCATCGAGTCGTGGCCCGCGACGGGGACGACCTCGACCTTGGCGATAGTCGTGGAGGCGGTCATGGCAGCTGCAGCTCGCCGTCGATCCGGCGGGCGAGGTGCCACGGGTTGTCGTCGCGTACGGCCTCCGGGAGGAGTGCGGCAGGTACGTCCTGGTAGGCGACCGGGCGCTGGAAGCGCTCGATCGCGAGGCTGCCGACCGAGGTGGTGCGCGAGTCGGAGGTGGCCGGGAACGGGCCGCCGTGGACCATCGCGTGGCCCACCTCGACGCCCGTGGGCCAGCCGTTGAAGAGAATGCGGCCGGCCTTGACCTCGAGCGCGGAGACGACCTGCGCGGCCGCCTCGTTGTCGGTGTCGGTGGCGTGGACGGTCGCGGTGAGCTGACCCTCGAGAGAGGCCAGGCTGGGCAGCAGTTCCTCGACCGAGTCGAAGCGGACCACGACGCCGGAGGCACCGAAGACCTCGTCGGTCACGCCGGCGAGGCGGGCGGCCTCGACGATCTGGGGCGCGGGGGCGTCGGTCTCCCCGGCGGTGCCCTCGCCGACGACGGTCACACCGTCGGTGGCACGGAGCTTCTCGGTGCCCGCCTCGTAGGCCTTGGCGATGCCGGTCGTGAGCATGGTCGCGCCGACGGCCTCGGCCGTGGCCCGGCCGGCGGCGGCCAGGAAGGCGTCGCCCGCCTCGCTCTTCGGGAGGAAGAGCAGGCCGGGGTTGGTGCAGAACTGGCCGGACCCGAGGGTCAGCGAGCCGACGTACGCCGTGGCGAGCGCGTCGACGTCACCCTCGAGCGCGCCGGGGAGGACGACGACCGGGTTGATCGAGGACATCTCGGCGTAGACCGGGATCGGCTCGGGCCGGGCCGCCGCGGCTGCGGCGATCGCCAGTCCGCCGCCGCGGGAGCCGGTGAAGCCGACGGCCTTGATCCGCGGGTCGACGACCAGGGCCTGGCCGAGCTCGATGCCGCCCTTGAAGTCGGTGTCGAGCAGGAACGAGAAGGTGCCGGCGTGCAGGCCGGCCTTCTCGACCGCGCGGGTGATGGCCTGCGCGACCAGGTAGCCGGTGAGCGGGTGCGCCGGGTGGCCCTTGACCACCACGGGGCAGCCCGCGGCCAGCGCCGAGGCGGTGTCGCCGCCGGCGGTGGAGAAGGCGAGCGGGAAGTTGCTGGCGCCGAAGACCGCCACCGGACCCAGCGCGATCTGGCGCTGGCGGATGTCGGCCCGCGGGAGCGGGGTCCGGTCCGGGAGCGCCGGGTCGATGCGTACGCCCAGGTGGTCGCCGCGTCGCACGACGCCGGCGAACATCCGGAGCTGGCCGGTGGTGCGGCCGACCTCGCCGCTGATCCGGCCCTCGGGCAGGTGCGACTCCGCGACGGCGGCCTCGACGATCTCGGCGCGTGCGCCCTCGATCTCGGCGGCGACGGCTTCGAGGAAGTCCGCCCGGGCTTCGGGGGAGGTGGCGCGGTAGCCGGCGAAGGCCTCCGCCGCAGCGCTGGTGGCTGCGGTGACGTCAGCCTGCTCGGAGTCGGCTCCGGCGATGATCGAGCGGTAGCTCATGTTCCCTTCCTATCGGGTCGGTCTCGTGGGGCAGGTCGGGTCAGGAGATCTTGGCGATCAGGTCACGCAGCTCGGCGACCTCGTCCTCGCGCAGGTCGGTCAACGGCGGGCGTACCGGACCGGCGGGTCGGCCGATCGCGGCCAGGCCGGCCTTGACGATCGACACGGCGTAGCCGGCGGTACGGTCACGAATGTCGAGGTAGGGGATCACGAACTCGTTGAGACGACGGTAGACCTCGTCGCGGTCCTGGGCACGCACGGCATCGTAGAACTCGATCGCCCACTTCGGCGCGAAGTTGAACAGCGCCGAGGAGTAGGTGCTCACGCCGAGCTGGAGCAGCGGCAGCGCGAAGGTCTCCGCCGTCGGCAGGCCGCCGATGTAGATGAGCCGGTCGCCGACCCGGGCGTAGGTGCGAGTCATCTGCTCGATGTTGCCGATGCCGTCCTTGAAGCCGATCAGGGTGGGGTTGCGCTCGGCCAGCTGTGCCACGGCCTCGTCGCGCAGCACCGCGTTGGCGCGGCTGTAGACGATGACCCCGAGGCCGGTGGCCTCGCAGACCCGGCTCGCGTGCTCGACCAGACCCGCCTGGCCCGCCTCGGTGAGGTACGGCGGCATCAGCAGGATCCCGTCGGCACCCGCGGCCTCGGCCGCCTTCGCCTGCGCCACCGCGTTGGCGGTGCTGCCCGTCGCCGGCGCCAGCACCGGCACTGCCCCCGCGACCTCGTCGACGGCGGCCCGTACGACCTGGTCGGTCTCCTCCGGGTTCAGCGAGAAGCCCTCGCCCGTGCCGCCTGCGGCGAAGAGACCCGCGACGGGGAACTCGGCCTGCCAGCTCAGGTGCTTGCGGTAGCCCGCCTCGTCGAACTCGAGGTCCTCGTTGAAATGGGTGACCGGGAACGAGAGGAGCCCGCTCTTGAGCTGGGCGGCCAGGTCGGTCGGGCTGTACTCGGTCACGAGTCACGTCCTTCAGGTGTTGGGTTGCTAGGGGGAAGGTGGTGACCATCACGTTAGGAACGTTCGATGATGCTTGTCCAAGCCCGAATTTGAATCTAGTGATGCGTTGAGGGCATCACATTGGGAGGTTCTTCTTTGCTGGTGTGGGCCGCCGACCCGTTCTTGGAGGGTCTTCTCGATCTGGTCCGGCGTCAAGGACGGGCCTTCGGCCCGCCGGCTTCGCCGGCCGCTTCGCGGTCCTGGACTCCGGACCAGATCGAGAAAAGATTTGGCTGGCTATCGGGGCGGCGGCCCGGGTGTGGCGCAGCGGAAACCTTGTTGGATTGGTGGGGCTTGTGGGGTGCAGGGGTGGCCCTTCGGGCCACTTACCATCCACAGGAATGATGCTGTTCGCCCACCGCGAAAATGACTTCTGACCTGCACCTATAGGTGGCTAGGTATCCCTTGAAAGCGTAGAATCAGACCCATCACGACACACCTCTGAGGGGAGGGATCACGATGAGTCTCGAACACGACGTCGACCACTGGGGCAGCCATCCCGGTGATGCGATCGACGCCGAGATGACCGCCATCGAATCCTCCCTCGACCACCTCCTCACCGCAGACCCTGCCTACTGGCGCACCGGTCAGAAGAAGGACCGCCTGGCCCGGCTGGAACGAATCCACGCCAAACAAGCCGCATTGAAACTCCGCGTCCTGGCCACCGCCGGCGACATCGCCGAAGAGACCGGTGCCAAGGACGTTTCCGGGTGGATGCGGACCGAGCTCCTGGTCGACAAGGCCGCCGCCCGCTCCCAGATCAAACTCGCCGCAGGCGTGGCCAAGTACGACCTCGTCGCCGCCAGCCTGGCCGACGGCGTCGTGTCCCAGGACAAGGCCCGAGTGATCACCAAAGCGTTGGACCAGATCGAGTCCGACCCCGCCGCGAGCGGTGAGGACCTGGTGCTCGCCGAGAAGCTGCTGGTCGACCATGCCACCCGATTGACCGCCAACGAGCTGCGGATCGTCGGGAACAGAATCCTCGCCGAGATCGACCCCGACCGATTCGAGGCCGCCGAGGCCAAAGCGCTGCAGCGCGAAGAAGAGCACGCCCAACGGCGTACGTTCTTCTCCTCCCGCGACAACGGCGACGGCACCGTCGACCTCCACGCGCGGGTCTCCCGCGCGATCGGGATCAGGTTGCGCACCATCCTCGACTCCTTGGCCCAGCCCCGGAAGTGGTCGGCCGAGGACAAGGGCCGCAAGGCTCCGTATGACCGGTTGTTGGGCCAGGCCTTCGCCCGCGTGATCGAGACCTACGACGTCGACCTGCTCCCCAGACACGGCGGTCACGCCACCACGGTCTTCATCACCATGAACCTGGAGGACCTCCACAAGGACCTCGGTACTGCGGCGTTGGGGTTCGACGGCGACCAGATCACCGCCGCCGAAGCCCGCCGCATGGCCTGCAACGCCGACCTCGTCCCGGTCGTGCTGGGCACCGACTCCGAGATCCTCGACCTCGGCCGCGCCGCCAGATTGGCCCACCCGATCCAACACCGAGCCCTCCGGCTACGAGATCAAGGCTGCCAAGCCGAAGACTGCGACGCCCCAGCAGCCTGGACCGAAGCCCACCATCTGAAACCCTGGTCCGAAGGCGGCAAGACAGACCTCGCCAACATGGTGTTGCTGTGCCCCAGCGACCACCGCCGCATCCACGACGCCGGCTCCACCTATGAGCGACTTCCGGACGGACGAATCCGGTTCACCCGACGGACCTGAACCAGCTCCGCCCGAACCCCGTCACCCCCACCACCCACGTTGTCCGCCGCCATGCGCCCATGGCTGCCGAGACGATCAACGCGCGCTTCCCCGACCCTGGCGGGGCAGACAGTCGTCGAACGCTGCCTTCCTAGAATCCGGCCGTCGCCCGGTCCGCTACCGATCGCCACCGCACCCGTGCTGGACGCAGGACCGTGCCCACATCTGGTCGCGCACCACGTCTTGATGTGGCTTCCCCACTGCTGCTGCCGATGGTCACCAGCCAAGATAGGTTCCCCACGCTCCCGTGCATGGGGCGCCGACATCTCAGTGGGGAACTGTCTGTACCCGTGGGGACCCCGGGCATCAAGCTGCACCATTCGCCGCTCGTGCAGTCGCCGCCGAGCCACCAACAGCGGAACCGGCGCGCCGCTACCAACCATGGGTCTGCCGCCCCGAGCAGGGACACCTTGTGAATCGTTCACAAGGTGTCATCGTCTAGTAAAAGCCCCGAGACCAGGCCCTCCCCACAGGAACATCGACGCCAATTCCCAAGCCCGTACCCAACCCAGGGAATCCGCGCCAAACCCCGCCGCCGACCCGATAACCAGCCAAAATTCTCGGACTCGGCCGGTGTCAAGGATCGCCGAAGGCGACCGGCGAAGCCGGCGGCCGCAGGCCGTCCTTGACTCCGGACGAGACCGAGAACACCCTCCACAACGGGTCGGCGGCCCCAACCAACGAGACACGCCCAACCCCGCAGCAGACCCGCCAACCCCGCCTAACGATTCATCTCGACGATCGCATCGAGCACCCGCCGCACGACCGGACTGACAGACCCCCGCGCCCAGATCGCGTGAAGCTCGACCGGCCGCTCAGGGTCCTTGTCGAGACGCGTGTCGCCACCACCGTGCTCGATGGGGCGGAAGACGACACCTTCGACGCGCAGAGAGCTGGCCGAGACCGGGACGAAGCCGACGCCACGCTCGGCAGAGACCAGGAGCATGGCGGTGAGGACCTGGTGCACGCGCTGCTCGATGCGAGGGTGGGCGTTGGCCAGGAAGCGTACGGAGAGCTCGTGGAAGTAGCGGGACTGCTGCGGGTGGTAGCCGATGACGGGCTGGCCCTCGAAGTCCTCAGGCGTCAACGGTCGGTCGATCTCGGCCAGGGGGTGGCCCTGCGGGAGCACGGCCATCAGCGGCTCCCGGGAGATGACCCTCGAGGAGAGCAGCTCGGTGTCGAAGGGCGGGCGGGCCAGGCCGATGTCGATCTCGCCGTGACGGATGCCGTCGACCTGCGCCAGGGTGACCCGCTCGGAGAGCCGCACCTCGACATCCGGGAGCTCGACGGTGAGGCGGCGCAGCAGAGGCCCCAGGATCGAGATCGCCGAGACCGCGGTGAAGCCCAGCCGGACGACGCCGGCCGCACCCGCATCCACCCGACGGGCCAGGTCGCCGGCGCTCTCGACCAGGTTGAGCATCCGGTACGCCTCGTCGAGGAAAGCCGCTCCCGCACCGGTGAGAGCGACCCGGCGATTGTCCCGCTCGAGCAGCTGCGCACCGACGGCCTTCTCCAGCTTCTGGATCTGTCGCGACAGCGGCGGCTGCGTCATTCGCAGCCGTTCGGCGGCCCGGCCGAAGTGAAGCTCCTCGGCGACCGCCACGAAAGAGCGCACCTGGTCGAGCGTGATCATCAGGCCAGAGTAGACCACGATGCACCAGGTGGAACACTCTATGCCGAAACGGGCTTGGACCGGTATCGCTAAGACTCTTAGTGTCGGTGGTCACACGACGTCGGGCCATCCCCTGCCACGAACCAGCCCGGCCACCAGGACCTAGGAGCAACGATGCGTACGACCACCCACCTTCTCGCCGCGACCGCCGGCGTCGCGGCCCTGGCCCTCTCCGCCTGCGGAGTCTCCAACACCACCGGAGGCAGCGGGGACGGCGAGGAGTATCCCGCCGGCAACGTCGAGATGTACGTCGGTGCCTCGGCCGGCGGCTCCAGCGACCTGATCAGCCGGGCGGTCTCCAAGGGCCTCTCCGACGAGCTCGGCGCCTCCTTCCCGGTGATCAACCTGGAGGGCGCCAACGGTGCGCTCGCCGCCAACAAGGTCGCCAAGGCCGAGGCCGACGGCCAGACCATCGCGATCCAGAACGCCTCCCTGTTCGCCATCACGCCGCTGGCGGTCAGCGCGGACGAGGCCACCGACCTCGGTGACTTCGACGTCGTCCAGGGTGTCTCCCGCGACGACTACGTCATGGTCACCGGCCCGAAGAGCGGCTTCAAGACCCTCGACGACATCAAGGCCGCGAAGAAGAAGGTCACCTACGGCACCACCGGCGTCGGCACGGGCGCGCAGCTCTCCTGCGGCCTGACGTACGGCTCGGCCGGCGTCGACGCCGAGGCCGTTCCGTTCGACGGCGGCGCCCCGGCCCTGACCGCGGTGCTCGGCAACCAGGTCGACACCGCCTGCATCCAGGTCGGCGAGGCGATCGAGAACATCGAGTCCGGCAAGCTGACCCCGCTGAGCGTCTTCGGTCCCGAGCGGGTCGACTACCTGCCGGACGTCCCGACCGCCAAGGAGCAGGGCCTCGATGTCGAGGTCGCGCAGTACCGCTTCATGACCGTCCCGAAGGGCACCCCGGACAACGTCAAGGACGCCATCGCCGAGGCGATGCAGGCGACGTTCAAGACCGAGGAGTACCAGGCCTTCAACAAGCAGAACAGCCTCACCCCGATGGAGATCTCCGGCGACGAGGTGGTGACCCAGCTCGAGGCGGACAAGAAGCGGTTCGCCGATCTGGTCGAGCAGTACGGTCTCAACCTCGGCGCGAGCTGACTCCCGCCCCACACGACGAAGGCATGACGATGAGCGACGAACGTACCCCATCTCCAGACCAGGACATCCTGGCCGAGATCCAGGCCGAGGTGGCCCATGAGCTGGAGGAGGAACGACCTCCGGCCGGCGGACCGGTCTACCAGGTGGTGGGTGCGCTCGTCGCTCTCGTCGTCGGCATCGGCGGCGCGGTCCTCGCCTACGGCTACGGCCTGGGCTCGCTGCGCCAGCCCGGACCCGGCCTGTGGCCGTTCGTGGTCAGCATCGCCATCACCCTGATGGCCGTGGCGCTGCTCGTGGTCGGCCGCGGCCTGACCGACAGCGAGAAGTTCACCCGCTCCAGCGTGCTGCCCGCGGTCGGCCTCGTGACCTTCATCGCGCTGGCCCTGCTGATGCCCGTGATCGGCTTCGAGATCCCCTCCCTGCTGCTGTGCGTCGTCTGGCTGAGGTTCCTCGGTGGCGAGTCCTGGCGCAGCACGATCATCACCTCGGTCGCCACGGTCGCCGCGTTCTACTTCCTGTTCCTCTACGGGCTGCGCATCCCGCTGCCCCACCTGTTCTGAGCGGAGCCCCCAGTGGACGTCAACGCATTCCTCGACGGCTTCGGGCTCGTCACCGAACCGCAGAACCTTCTCTACTGCCTGATCGGCGTGCTCATCGGCATGCTGATCGGCGTACTCCCCGGCCTCGGGCCGGCGGCCACGATCGCCATCCTGCTGCCGATCACCTACAGCATCGACCCGGTCTCGGCGATCATCATGCTGGCGGGCATCTACTACGGCGCCCAGTACGGAGGCACGATCACCTCGGTGCTGCTCCGGCTGCCGGGTGAGGCCTCATCGGTCGTCACCGTCTTCGACGGCTTCGCCCTCGCCAAGCAGGGCAAGGCCGGCACCGCTCTCGGCATCGCCGCGATCGGCTCCTTCGTCGGCGCGACCGTCTCCATCCTGGGCCTGACCCTGGTGGCGCCGCTGATCGCCGGCTGGGCGCTCAACTTCGGTGACCCGGAGTACGCAGCCCTGGCCCTGCTGGGCGTCCTGCTGGTCGCCACCATCGGAAACGGCAACAAGCTCAAGGCCATGATCGCCGCCGCGCTCGGCCTCCTGCTGGCCACGATCGGCCGGGACAGCTTCAGCGGCGCCGAGCGCTTCACCTTCGGCAGCCTGCAGCTGACCGAGGGCATCGACTTCGTGGTCGTCGCGATGGGCCTCTTCGGCGTCGGCGAGATCCTCTACAACCTCGAGGAGCGGCACGGGAAGCCCCACGTACCCGCCGCCGTGGCCAACATCTGGCCCTCCCGCAAGGACCTCAAGCAGTCCTCGGGCGCCATCGGCCGCGGCTCGGTGATCGGCTTCGTCCTGGGCGTGCTGCCCGGTGGCGGCGCGGTGATGTCCTCCCTGGCCGCGTACGCCACCGAGAAGCGGATCTCGAAGCACCCCGAGCGCTTCGGGCGCGGTGCCATCGAGGGCGTCGCTGCTCCCGAGACCGCCAACAACGCCGCCGCGACCTCCTCCTTCATCCCGCTGCTGACCCTCGGCATCCCGGCCAACGCGTCGATGGCGATGCTCTTCGGTGCCCTGCTCATCCTCGGCATCTCGCCCGGTCCGCAGCTGGTCGAGGAGCGCCCCGACCTGTTCTGGGGCGTCATCAACTCGATGTACATCGGCAACCTGATCCTGCTGGTCCTGAGCATCCCGCTGGTCGGCATCTTCGTACGCATCCTGCGGGTGCGCCCGGCGATCTTGGCCCCGATCACCGCGCTGATCACGATCCTGGGCGTCTACACGATCAACAACTCCACCTTCGACATCTTCGTGATGATCGTCTTCGGCCTGATCGGCTACCTGATGAAGAAGGTGGGCTTCGAGCCCGGCCCGCTGGTGCTCGCCTTCGTCCTGGGCTCGATCGTGGAGGACGGGGTACGCCGCTCGATGCTGATCTTCGACGGTGACCCGACCGGGTTCTTCACCCGCCCGATCTCGGGCACCATCCTGGCCGCCTTCGTCCTGGTCGCCCTCTGGCCCGCCGCCAAGGCGATCCTGGGCCGGCGCAAGACCGCCCCCGTCGCCGCGGCCCCGGCCGAGCGCGACGACGCCGACACCCCGACCCGCTGAGCCCGACCCGCTGAGAGGCACACACCATGACCATCCTGATCGGCTACGTACCCACCCCGGTAGGTGAGGCGGCCCTCGAGGCCGGCCTGGCCGAGGCCGCGGCCCGCGGCGACGACGTCGTCATCGTCAACAGCCCGCGCCGGGGCGCCACCGTGGACGCCGACCTCGTCGACGAGGCGGCGGCCGCGAAGCTCGTCGCCCGTGCCGCCGAAGCCGGGGTGAGCGCTCGCGTCGACCACACCACGCACGGCGCCGACGTCGTGGAGACGTTCGACGGTCTGGTCGCCTCGACCGGCGCCCGGCTGATCGTGATCGGCCTGCGCCGCCGCTCGCCGGTCGGCAAGGCGCTGCTGGGCAGCGACGCCCAGCGCATCCTGCTCGACGCCGGTGTGCCGGTCCTCGCCGTGAAGCCGACCGCATGAGCGGGCCGAGCCGGATCTCCAAGGTCGTCGTCACCCCGGTCGCGTTCGCCGACCCGCCGCTGCTCAACGTGGTCGGCGTCCACCAGCCGTGGGCGCTGCGCGCGATCGTCGAGCTGCACACCGACACCGGCCTGGTCGGCCTCGGGGAGACGTACGCCGACGAGACCCACCTCGCCCGCCTCGACGCCGTCGCCGCCGCACTGCCAGGACGGGACCCCTACGACACCCACGGCCTGCGCCGGCTCGTCGTCGACGTGCTCGGCAAGGAGACCGGCGGGGCGGGTGCCTCCTTCGGCGGCATGCTCGACGTCTCCTCCGCCGTCGACACGGTCTACTCCCCCTTCGAGGTCGCCTGCCTCGACCTGGTCGCCCGCGAGGCGGGCCGTCCGGTGAGCGACCTGCTCGGCGGCGCGGTGCGCGACCGGGTGCCGTTCAGCGGCTACATGTTCTACAAGTGGGCCGGCCACCCCGGGCAGCCGGACGACGCGTGGGGCGAGGCCCTGAACCCCGACCAGATCGTCGCGCAGGCCAAGCGCCTGGTCGACGGCTGGGGCTTCGGCTCGCTCAAGCTGAAGGGCGGGGTGTTCCACCCCGACGAGGAGTGCGCCGCGATCGAGGCGCTGCGCGACGCCTTCCCCGACCTGCCGCTGCGGCTCGACCCCAACGGCGCCTGGACGCCGGAGACCTCGGTGAAGGTCGCCGAGCGGCTGGCGGGCATCGTGGAGTATCTCGAGGACCCCACCCCCGGGATCGAGGGGATGGCGCAGGTCTCGGCCCGCACCGACGTACCCCTGGCCACCAACATGTGCGTGATCGCGTTCGAGCACCTCAAGCCGGCGATCGCGGCCGACGCGGTCCAGATCGTGCTCTCCGACCATCACCTGTGGGGCGGGCTGCGCCAGTCGGCGCTGCTGGGCGGCATCACCGACACCTTCGGGATGGGCCTGTCGATGCACAGCAACTCCCACCTCGGCGTCTCCCTGGCCGCGATGGTCCACCTGGCCGCCGCGACCCCGAACCTGACCTACGCCTGCGACACCCACTACCCGTGGAAGACCCAGGACGTCGTACGCCCCGGGGTGCTCGACTTCAGCGACGGCGCGATCGCGGTGCCGACAGGTCCGGGCCTCGGCGTGGAGCTCGACCGCGATCTCCTCGGCGAGCTGCACGAGCAGTACCTCAGCTGCGGTGTGCGTCGCCGGGAGGACACGGTCTACATGCGTACCTTCGAGCCGGACTTCACACCGAACACCTCACGCTGGTGACCGATCGGGCGATACCCATGAGGTATCGCCTGATGCGATAAGTGCCTTGGACACGAATCGCGCATCCTGACAGTCTCCTGTGACCGGGGCCACACTCGGCTCCGCCCCCACACCCCTGGCTGGCAGGAGCAGACACCGGTGACTGAGACCGACTCGGGCAGGACCGGCACCGTCCCGGTCGTCGGATATGCCTACCCCTGGGACGTGATCGGCGACCCTGCGTTCGCCGATCGCGCCCGGGGGCTCGGAGTCACGAAGGTCGCCCTCGCCGCGGCCTATCACACCGCGCGCGCCGCGACCCCGCTCCACCCCGGGCACCGGATCGTCGAGGCCCGCAGCGCGGCGCTCTACCGCCCGGTGCGCGCCGAGGCCTGGGCCGGCGCGCGACTGGTGCCGCCCGCGGCGACCTGGGTCGCGGCGGAGGACCCGTTCGGCGAGGCCGCAGCCATCCTCGCCGAGGCCGGGATCGAGGTAGCCGCCTGGATCGTCCTGACCCACTCCACGATCCTCGGCGAGGCCAACCCGGACCTCGCGGTCCTCAACTGCTGGGACGAGCCCTACCCCTACGCCCTGTGCGCCCGCCACGAGGACGTCCGCCGCTACGCGGAGACCCTGGCCGCCGAGGCCGTCCGCGACACCCCCGTCTCCACGGCGATCCTGGAGGCCTGCGGCCACCTCGGGTTCGGCCACGGCGGACACCACGAGAAGACCGACGGCGCCTACGACGAGGTCACCCAGGAGCTGCTCTCGATCTGCTGCTGCCGGGCCTGCCGCGAGGACTGGGCCGCCCGCGGGCTCGACGCGGAGGCCACCGTCGCGGCCCTGCGTGAGGCGACCGGCACGGCGCCGTCCGGAGCGGCCGTCGACCAGGAAACCCTGGACGCGATCCTCGCCTCCCGCCACGCCGCCGACGACGAGCTCCGCCACCGGGTGATCGCGGCCGTCCGCGAGGCCGCACCCGACATCGCCGAGATCGGCCTGCACGCCCAGCCCGACTCCTGGGCCACCGGCGCCAGCCCGGGTCTGACCCCGACCACCGCCGACGACGTCGACCTGGTCGTCTCCTTCTGCTGGCCGACCACCGAGGCCTCGGTGGAGACCGGGCGCCGGCTCGTCGAGGCGGTCTCCGGAAAGGCAGCGGCTGCCGCGTACGTCACCGTTCTCCCGCCGACCACCGAGGACGCCTTCGGTGACCATGTGCGGGCCCTGGTCGATGCCGGGATCGACCAGATCCACCTCTACCACCTCGGCCTGGCGGGCGCGGACAGGCAGCACCTGCTCGCCGAGGCGACCAAGGTCCCCACCACCGCGACGAGGACGGATCGACGCCCATGAACACCCGCAACGAGAACGGAACGCTTCGGCGCGCCTGGCGCGCGGTCGACACGGTCTTCGAGGCCTTCTGCGTCCTGTGCCTGGTCGCCACGCTGCTCATCGTGCTGTGGCAGGTGTTCAGCCGTGAGCTGCTGAGCAACTCCCCCAGCTGGAGCGAGGAGACGGCCCGGATCCTGCTGGTCTGGATCGGCTTCCTCGGCGCGGCGATCGGCTTCCGGGAGGGCGCCCACATCGCGGTCACCTTCCTGGTCGACAAGTTCCCGGCGACGCTCAGGTCGGTGATCGACCGGTTCGTCCAGGTGCTGCTGCTCGGGTTCGGGCTCTTCCTGATCGTCCAGGGAACGCAGTTCGTCATCGACGCCCAGACGGCGACCCTGGCCGGCACCGGCCTCCCCCGCAGCGTCCTCTACCTGATGATGCCGGTCGCCGGCGCCATGATCGTCCTCTACACCGTCCTCCAGGCCTTCGGCATCAGTACCCAGCGGTACGCCGAGCCTGACGATGCAGCCGAGATCGGCTGAGCCGCCGATAGCCGAAGGACTCCCCCATGCCTATCGATCCACTTGCCATCGCCATCTTGCTGGGTGGCTTCGCCGTCCTCGTCCTGCTCCGCGTCCCGGTCGCCCTGGCTCTCGCTCTGGCCGCCATCTTCGAGGCGCTCTACATCGGACTTCCGCTCACCACCGTCGGCCAGCGGATGGTCGCCGGTCTGGACACCTTCGCCCTGCTGGCCATCCCGTTCTTCATCCTCGGCGGCGAGATCATGGGCACCGGCGGCATCTCGCGGCGCCTGATCGCCCTGGCCGGGCTGCTCGTCGGCTGGGTACGCGGCGGCCTCGGGATGGTCAACATCGGCGCCAGCACCTTCTTCGGTGCCCTGTCCGGCTCCTCGGTCGCAGACGTCTCCGCGATCGGGTCGGTGACGATCCCGATGATGAAGAAGCGGGGCTACGACACCGACTACGCGGTCGCCGTCACCGTCTCCGGCGCCACCCAGGCGGTCATGATCCCGCCGAGCCACAACCTGATCATCTACTCGATGGCCGCGGGCGGCGTCTCGATCGGCGCCCTGTTCACCGCGGGCGTGATCCCGGGGCTCCTGCTCGGGGCGTCGCTGATGGTGATGGCCTACATCGTGGCGGTCAAGCGCGGCTACCCGAAGGAGGAGCTGGTCCCGCTCAAGGACGTACCGAAGATCGTCGCCGAGGGCCTGCTCAGCCTGCTGATGCCGGTGATCATCCTGGGCGGCATCCTCAGCGGCATCTTCACCGCGACCGAGTCGGCGGCGATCGCCTGCCTGTACGCCTTCATCCTGACCTTCTTCGTCTACCGGGACCTGCCGCTCAAGGCGATGATCCCGATCCTGCAGAGCAGCCTGCGCACCCTCGGCGTGGTCCTGTTCATCATCGCGGCGGCGGGTGCCTTCGGCTACTTCCTGGCCTTCCTGCAGGTGCCGGCGCTGGCCACCGACGCTCTCCTCGGCATCTCCGACAACATCGTCGTGGTCCTGCTGCTGATCAACCTGCTGCTGCTCGTGCTCGGCGCGATCATGGACATGGCTCCGCTGATCGTGATCATGACGCCGATCCTGCTGCCGGTCGCCACGGGGCTCGGCATGGACCCGGTCCAGTTCGGGATCATGCTCGTCTTCAACCTCGCCATCGGCCTGATCACCCCGCCGGTCGGCAACGTCCTCTTCGTCGGCTGTGCCATCGGACGTACGTCGATCGAGAAGGTCATCAAGATGGTCGGCGTCTTCCTCATCCCGATGCTCATCGTGCTGCTGCTGATCACGTACGTCCCGTTCTTCTCGCTCGCCCTCCCCGATGCGCTGGGCCAATAGATCGGACCACGTAACTCCCTCTCTGGAAAGGAACCACCCGTGAACACCTCATCCCCCACGCCGGTTGCCCGGCGCTCCCTCTTCAAGGCAGGCGCCTTCGGCGCCGCGGCGGTCGCCGGCGGCCTGGCCCTCAGCGCGTGCGGCGGCGGGTCCCTCGCCGGCAGCGGCGGCGGAGGCGGTGGCTCGTTGACCTTCAAGCTGGCCGAGACCCACCCCGACGACTACCCGACCACGCTGGGCGACAAGAAGTTCGCCGAGCTGGCCGAGAAGTACAGCAACGGCCGGATCAAGATCCAGGTCTACCCCAACGCCCAGCTCGGCGAGGAGTCCGACGCCATCGAGCAGGTGCAGATGGGCTCGATCGAGATGACCCGGATCAGCTCGGCCCCGATGGGCGAGTTCGTCCCCGCGATGGGGCTGTTCAGCCTGCCGTACCTCTTCGACGACGCCGATCACCTGTGGCGCTTCCTGGAGAGCGAGAGCGGCAAGAAGCTGCTCGGCGAGGCCGATGGCGCCGGCTTCAAAGGCCTGGGCTACTTCGACCCGGGCGCCCGCAGCTTCTACACCTCCCAGAAGGCGATCAAGGCCCCGGGCGACGTCAAGGGACTCAAGATCCGGGTGCAGGAGTCACAGGTGCAGATCGACTTCGTCAAGGCTCTCGGCGGCTCCCCCACCCCGATGGACTACGGCGAGGTCTACAGCTCGCTGCAGAGCGGGCTGCTCGACGGCGCCGAGAACAACGAGCCGTCCTACTACTCCGCGTCTCACTACGAGGTCGCGAAGAACTACACGCTCGACCGGCACATGCGCGTCGCCGAGGTGCTCCTCATCAACAAGGACACCTGGGAGGGGCTCGACTCCGCGGATCAGGAGGCGCTGCAGAAGGCCGCCGACGAGGCCGCCCCGTTCCAGCGTGAGAAGTGGGACGCCCAGGTCGAGACCGACCTGGAGAAGCTGCGCGGGGAGGGCGTCACGATCAACGAGATCAGCGACCTCGCCCCGTGGCGCGAGGCCACCAAGTCCGTCATCGACAAGCACGGCGCGGACCTGGGTGAGTACATCACCGCCGTCGAGGAGCTGCGCACCGCATGACACAGGTTGTCCTGATCACCGGAGCCGACGGCGTCGTCGGGCGGCTGATGCGCACCCGCCTGGCCCGCGCGGGCAGGGTGCTCCGCCTCCTCGACGTCGTACGTCCCGAGGACCCCGCCGAGGGCGAGGCCGTCGAGGTCATCGAGGCGTCGGTGACCGACGAGGCGGCGATGCGCGCCGCCTGCGAGGGCGTCGAGGCGATCATCCACCTGGGCGGCATCAGCGTCGAGGGGCCCTGGGCCGACATCCTCTCGGCGAACATCGACGGCACCCGGGTGGTCCTGGAGGCCGCCCGGGACGCCGGGGTGGCGCGCGTGGTGCTCGCCTCGAGCAACCACGCCGCCGGCTTCTACGACCTCGACGACGTACCCGCCGAAGGGCTGGCCGCCGACGCCTTCCCGCGACCGGACACCTACTACGGGGTCAGCAAGGTCGCGATGGAGGCGCTCGGCAGCCTCTTCCACGACCGCTACGGCATCGATGTGACCGCGCTGCGGATCGGCTCGTGCTTCGAGAAGCCCTGGGACCGCCGCTCGCTGTGGACGTGGATGTCACCCGACGACGGCGCCCGGCTCCTCGAGGCGTGCCTGGCCACCCCCGAGCCCGGCTTCCGGGTGGTGTGGGGCATCTCCCGCAACACCCGTCGCTGGTGGTCGCTGGAGGCCGGCGAGGCGATCGGCTACCACCCGCAGGACGACTCCGAGATCTTCGCCGCCGAGCTGCTCGGCGAGGCGATCGACGATGGTCCGCAGGGCCCCGAGGAGCGTCTGGCCGGAGGGAAGTTCTGCTTCACCCCGCTGGGTGAGCAGCAACAGAAATAGACCCCATGGGGAACGGGTGGTCCGGCTGTCGCCGGGCCACCCGTTCTCCTTTTCCCAGGTTTCAGCCAGCGTGGGTCGGCGCCGTGGCTCCAGACGTGATCACTGCCGCAGGCGCCGGCGGGTGCTGCCCAGATGCACCCGCATCGCCGCCCGGGCCGTGTCGGCGTCACCGGCGAGGATCGCGGCCGCGACGTTGTCGTGCTCGCGCTGCACCCGCTCGACGTGGAGCGCGTCACTGGGCGAGTACGCGTCGCCGAGCCGGGTCCGGGGCAGCATGATCATCATCGGGCCCAGCGAGTCCATCAGGTCGAGGTAGAAGCGGTTGCCGGTCGCGGCCGCGACGGCGCGATGGAAGGCGAAGTCGGCCTCCACGGCGCCGTCGGGATCCGCGGCGGCCAGTGCCGCGAGCGCCTCCTCGATGGCGCGCGAGCCCTGCTCGTCGAGGTGGGCGGCGGCCAGGGCCGCCGCCTCACACTCCACGCCGAGCCGGAAGTCGACCATGTCGAGCACGTCGTGCTGGGTGCGGATCGCGGAGGACTCCAGCGCGAACGGCGACGGAGCCGGCACCGCCAGCACGAACGAGCCGCGCCCCTGGAACGTCTCGACCAGACCCTCGGCACGGAGGCGGGTGACCGCCTCTCGTGCCACCGTCCTCGACACCCCGTACGCCGCGACCAGGTCCGACTCCGAGGGCAGCTTCGCACCCGGAGCCAGGTCCCCGGCCAGGATCTGGTCCTTGACCCCCGAGACCACGCGGTCGGCGAGCCCAGCGCTGATGGTCATGCCGTCGCCTCCGTCAGACAGAGGCAAGGATACGGACGCGACGGCATGACCCTGATCGTCGCTCGCTGGCGCTCGCTCATGCCTTGAACTTAGCCGTCTCCACGGTGTGCTTGCGCATCTGGTCGCTGAGCGTGAAGCCGAGGCCCGGGCGGTCCGGGACCCACATCTGGCCGTCGTGGATGTCGATGCGCTCCTCGAAGAGCGGGTTGAGCCACTCGAAGTGCTCGACCCACGGCTCGGTCGGGTAGGCCGCGGCCAGGTGCAGGTGGATCTCCATCGCGTAGTGCGGTGCGAGCGCCAGACCGGCGTGGGCGGCGAGGGTGGCGAACTTCAGGAACGGGGTGATCCCGCCGATGCGCGGCGCGTCGGGCTGCACGATGCCGCGGTAGCCGGCGTCGATCAGCGCCATGTGCTCGGGCACCGAGGTGAGCATCTCGCCGGTCGCGATCGGGGTGTCGAACGTACGCGACAGGTCGGCGTGGCCGACGGCGTCCCAGGCGTCGAGCGGCTCCTCGATCCAGATCAGGTCGAACTGCTCGAGCTCGCGGCACATCCGGCGGGCGCGGGCGCGGTCCCACTGCTGGTTGGCGTCGACCATGAGCGGGGTGTCGCCGAGGTGCTCGCGGATCGCGGCGACGCGCCGCAGGTCCTCGGCCCAGTCGGGCTGGCCGACCTTGATCTTGATGCCGCCGATGCCGGCCTCGAGCGACGCGGTGGCCTTCTCCTTGATCTCCTCGACGCTGGCCTGGAGGAAGCCGCCGGAGGTGTTGTAGACGCGGCAGGAGTCGCGGTGGGCGCCGAGGAGCCTGGCCAGCGGAAGGCCGGCACGACGGGCCTTGAGGTCGTAGAGCGCCACGTCGAGAGCGGCCACGGCCTGGGTCGCCACGCCGCTGCGGCCGACGGAGGCACCGGCCCACATCAGGGACTCGTAGATCTTGGCGATGTCGGAGGGGTCCTGGCCGATGGCGACCTCGGCGATCTCCTTGAGGTGGGCGTACTGCGCCGGGCCACCGGCGCGCTTGGAGTAGCTGAAGCCCATGCCCTCGAAGCCCTGCTCGGTGGTCACCTCGACGAAGAGCAGCACGGTCTCGGTGAGCGGCTTCTGCCGCCCGGTGAGCACCTTGGCATCACTGACCGGGTTCTCGAGCGGGAGGACGACGTGGGAGAGGGTCAGTGACGTGATGCGGTCGGCGGCCATGGCGGGATGCTCCTCGATGGGCTAAGTTGTATGACAAGTTCAGAACTTATCCGATGAGTGGCGAGGAGTCCAGAGCGTGCCCGATTCCGAGGTGGTCCAGCAGGTCGTCCGGCGGCAGGTCCCCCGATGGCGCGATCTGGCGCCCTTCCTGCGGCCGCGCCCGTTCCGATGGCGGGCCGCCGACCGCCGGCTGGCCCGCTGTCTCAGCGTCGACGATCTGGAGCTGGCCGCGCGCCGGCGGGTGCCGACGGCGGTCTGGGACTACGTCTACGGCGGCTCGGACGGCGAGCACGCGATGCGCCGGAACCGGGAGGCCTTCGACCGCGTGGAGCTGCGGCCCACGGCCTTCGGCCAGGTGGGCGAGCCGGAGGTGCGTACCTCGATCCTCGGGCGGCCCGCGGCTGCACCCATCGTGCTCGCGCCGACCGGCTACACCCGGCTGAGCCACCACACCGGGGAGCGGGCGGTCGCCGCGGCGGCGGCCGCGGCCGGGCTGCCCTACACGCTCTCGACGTACGCGACGACCTCGATCACCGACGTCGCGGACGCGGCGCCGCAGGGACGTAACTGGTTCCAGGTCTATCTGATGAAGGACCGGGCGGTGACGCTCGAGCATCTCGCCGAGGCGGCCTCGCAGGGTTATGAGGCCCTGATGCTGACCATCGACACGACCGTGACCGGGATGAAGCGCAAGGACAAGCTCAACGGGTTCGCGATCCCGCCCCAGCTGAGCCTGCGTACGTTCGCGGGCATGGCCCGCCATCCCGGCTGGGTCGCCGACATCCTGACCACCGAGCCGCTGCGGTTCGCGACGTTCCCCGAGGGGTCGCACTACGGCCGCTGGGGCATGTCCAACGAGCTGCGCGAGCAGGCGATCCGGCCCTCGGACATCGGCTGGCTCAAGGAGCACTGGGACGGCCCGGTGGTGGTCAAGGGCGTGCTCTCGGTCGCCGACGCGGTGGCGTGCGTGGACGCGGGAGCCGACGCGGTGGTGCTCTCCAACCACGGCGGCCGCCAGCTCGACCGGGCACCGGTGCCGCTGGAGCTGCTGCCGGCGGTGGTCGACGCGGTCGGCGACCGGACCGAGGTCTACGTCGACTCCGGCGTCCGCTCCGGTGGCGACATCGCGGCCGCGCTCGGCCTCGGCGCCCACGGTGTGGTGATCGGACGGCCCTACCTCTACGGCCTGATGGTCGCCGGGCAGCAGGGGGTCGACGCCACCCTGAGCCTGCTGGTCGAGGAGCTGCGGCGGGCGATGTGTCTGCTCGGCACCCCCGACATCGCCGCGATCGGCCCCGAGCACGTACGCCTGCGGTCGGCATGACCGCCCACCTCCCCCACCTCCCGAAGGAGAACCCTGTGACCGACCTCGTCCACGACCTGCGCGCCGCGCTCGGCGAGAACGCGGTGCTGACCGATCCGGCCGACATGACGGCGTACGTCACCGACTGGACCGGCAGCTTCACCGGCACCGCCCTCGCGGTGGTGCGCCCGGCCTCGACGCAGGAGGTGGCGACGGCGGTCCGGCTGTGCGCGGAGGCGGGCGTCGGGGTCGTCCCGCAGGGCGGCAACACCGGCCTGGTCGGCGGCGGCGTGCCCGACTCCGGCGGCGACCAGGTCGTGCTCTCGCTCGGCCGGATGCGGCGGGTCCGCGAGGTCGACCCGGTCGCCGACACGCTCGTCGTCGAGGCCGGAACGCCCTTGGCAACCGTGCAGGAGGCCGCCGCGGCCGCCGGGCGGCTCTTCCCGCTCTCGCTCGGCTCGGAGGGCTCGTGCACCATCGGCGGCACGATCGCGACCAACGCCGGCGGTACCGCGGTGCTGCGCTACGGGATGATGCGCGAGCTGGTGCTCGGGCTCGAGGTGGTGCTCCCCGACGGCCGGGTCTGGGACGGGCTGCGACCGCTGCGCAAGGACAACACCGGCTACGACCTCAAGCAGCTCTTCATCGGCTCCGAGGGCACGCTCGGCGTCGTCACCGCGGCGGTGCTGCGACTGCTGCCGGCAACCCCGCGCCGGGCGACCGCGTTCGTGGCGCTGGAGTCCGTCTCCGCGGCGACCGAGCTGCTTCCCCTGCTCCGCGAGCACGGCGGCGGCCAGCTGACCACCTGGGAGCTCCTCGGCCGCCAGGCCGTCGACCTGGTCCTCGCCCACCTGCCGGGCGTGCGCGACCCGTTCGGGGACCGGCACGAGTGGTACGGGCTCGTCGAGCTCGCCGGCACCTCCGCCGACGTGGACGAGCGGCTCGAGTCGGCCCTCGAGGCCGCCGCTTCGCAGGAGCTGCTGCTCGACGCCGTCGTCGCCGGGAGTCCCGCCCAGCGCGAGTCGCTGTGGGCGCTGCGCGAAGGGGTCTCCGAGGCGCAGAAGAGCGAGGGCGCGACCCTCAAGCACGACGTCACCCTGCCGATCACGGACCTACCCCGGTTCGTCTCCGAGGTCGGCCCTAGGTTGCTGGAGGCACTGCCGGGGCTGCGGCTGGTGACGTACGGGCACATCGGGGACGGCAACCTGCACTACAACATCTCCGCACCCCTCGGCGACGACGCGGCACTCAAGCGGGAAGCTCCCGAGCTGACCCGGATCGTCTACGACGCCGTCACGGCGCTCGGCGGCAGCATCTCCGCCGAGCACGGGATCGGTGCGCTCAAGCGAGATGCGGCCGCTGCGTACAAGACGGGTGTCGAGGTCGACCTGATGCGCGCCATGAAGCAGGCGATCGACCCCGACGGGATCATGAACCCTCGCAAGGTGCTGTGATGAGTCGTCCGGTCTCCAGGATCTGCCTGAAGCAGAATCGGTTGCCGCGTGGCGCTCGCGGGTGATTGCGTGTCCGCATGCGAATCCTGGTGCTCGGCGGCACGGTCTTCCTCTCCCGCGCAGTGGCGGAGTCGGCGGTACGCGGCGGTCACGAGGTGGTCTGCGCGGCGCGCGGCCGGTCGGGGACCGTCCCGGAGGGCGCGGAGCTGGTGCCGTGGGACCGCACCGAGACATCTCCCTCCGCCCTGACGACTGCGGAGTTCGACGCTGTCGTCGACGTGGCCCGGACCCCCTCGTGGGTTCGTTCCGCCGTCGCCGCCTTCAGCGAGGCCCACTGGGTCTTCGTCTCGACCATCAGTGTGTACGCCGACCACCGCACCCCCGGCGGCACTCCGGACTCGCTCCCTGTCCTCGCTCCGGCGACGGACGACATCGAGGACGACGACCCCGATGCGTACGGCTCGATGAAGGTCGCCTGCGAGGAGCTCGTCCGCGCGGGCGCAGCCTCAGCCACCATCGTCCGCCCCGGCCTGATCGTGGGCCCGGGGGACCCCAGCGGCCGGTTCTCCTACTGGCCGCGGCGCCTGAACGCCGGCGGCGAGATCCTCGCTCCCGGCTCGCCCGAGGACAGCACCCAGGTCATCGACGTACGCGACCTGGCGGACTGGATCCTCCACTGCGCCACCGCCCGGGTGGACGGCACCTTCGACGCCACCGGTCCGTCGATGCCGATCAGCACCTTGCTGACCGAGACCGCGAGCGGCGTCGGCACCGTCCCGACCTGGAGCTGGCTCCCCCAGGACTTCCTCCAGGCCAACGACGTCGACCCCTGGTCAGGCCCAGGCTCGATCCCGCTGTGGCTCCCCCGCCCCGAGTACGACGGGATGCTCGCCCACGACACCACCTCGGCCACGGCGGCCGGCCTCACCACCCGCCCGATCGCCGAGACCGCCCGCGACACCCTCGCCTGGCTGCAGGCCTCCCCCGATGCGTACGTCACCGGCATCTCGCCCACCCGCGAGGCCGAGCTCCTCGACCTCTGGCGTCAGAGCCCCTGAGCGACCCGGTAGAACACCTGGTTCCAGCGCACCTGGTCGGCGAAGCCGCGGCGGGTGGTCGACTCGTCGATGACCAGCAGCTCGGTGCGGGCGATGTTGGCGAAGACCTCGAAGGCCTCGATCCCGGCGGCGGTCGACATCACCGTGTGGTGTGCGCCACCGGCGGTCAGCCAGGCCTCGGCCGAGGTCGCGAAGTCGGGGCGCGGGGCCCAGACGGCGCGCGCGACCGGCAGGTTCGGCAGCGCCTGCGTCGGGGGGACCACGTCGACCACGTTGGCGGTCAGCCGGAAGCGGTCACGCATGTCGGCCAGCGACACGACCACGGCGCCCTCACCGGCATCGGCGTCGAAGACCATCCGGACGGGGTCCTCGCGGCCACCGATGCCGAGCGGGTGGATCTCGACGCGCGGGGTGGAGGTGGTCAGCGAGGGGCAGACCTCGAGCATGTGGGCGCCGAGGATGACCTCCGCGCCCGGGGTGAGGTCGTAGGTGTAGTCCTCCATCAGGGAGGCGCCACCGGGCAGCCCCTCCCCCATCACCTTCGCGGCCCGCACCAGGACCGCGGTCTTCCAGTCGCCCTCGGCGCCGAAGCCGTAGCCCTTGCTCATCAGCCGCTGCACGGCGATGCCGGGGAGCTGGCGCAGGCCACCGAGGTCCTCGAAGTTGGTGGTGAACGCCTTCGCGTCCCGCTCCACCAGGAACGCCTCCATGGCGATCTCCTGGCGGGCGGCGTAGCGCAGCGACTCGTGGCGCTCGCCGCCTCGACGAAGCGACGGCTCGACGTCGTAGAGGTCCTCGTACTCCGCGACCAGCGCGTCCACGGCCGCCTCGTCGACGGCCTCGACTGCCGCCACCAGGTCGTTGACGCCCCAGGTGTTGACCGAGACGCCGAAGCGCAGCTCGGCCTCGGTCTTGTCGCCCTCGGTGACCGCGACGTTGCGCATGTTGTCGCCGAAGCGGACCAGATTGAGCCCGTGGGTGGCGGCCCAGCCGGCGGCGCCGCGGACCCAGGTGCCGACGCGGCGGGTGACCGCCGGGTTGGAGACGTGCCCGACGACGGTGGTGCGGGCGACGCCGAGGCGGGTGGCGATGTAGGCGTACTCCCGGTCGCCGTGGGCGGCCTGGTTGAGGTTCATGAAGTCCATGTCGATCTCCGACCAGGGGAGCTCGACGTTGGCCTGGGTGTGCAGGTGCAGGAGCGGCTTCTGCAGGGCGTCCAGGCCGGCGATCCACATCTTGGCCGGGCTGAAGGTGTGCATCCAGGTGATCACGCCGAGGACGTTGTCGTCGGAGTTGGCCTCGAGCATCGCCCGGCGGATGGCCGCGGAGTCCTTCAGGACGGGCTTCCACACGACCTTCGCCGGTACGTCGCCGGAGGCGTCCAGGGCGCGGGCGACCTCCTGGGACTGCTCGGCGACCTGGCGAAGGGTCTCCTCGCCGTAGAGGTCCTGGCTGCCGGTGAAGAACCAGACCTCGCGGTCCGCGTAGGGCTTGCTCATGTGGGGGGGTCCTTCCGATGCTGGATGTGGTTCGTGGCGGCGCAGCTCAGTGCTGGCCGTAGACGTTCTGGTAGCGGTCGTAGAGCGCGTCGACGTGGCCTTGGTCGATCGGGAGCGGCTGGCCGAGCTGGCGCGCGATGTGCACCGTTCGGGCGACCTCCTCGCACATCACCGCGGCCTTGACCGCGGAGCGGCCGTCCTTGCCGATGGTGAAGGGGCCGTGGTTCCGCATCAGCACCGCCGGGCTGCGCGACTCGCGCAGCGTCTCGACGATGCCGTGCCCGATCGAGTCGTCACCGATGATCGCGAACGGACCGACCGGGATCGGTCCGCCGAACTCGTCGGCCATCATCGTGAGCACGCAGGGGATCTCCTCCCCGCGGGCGGCCCACGCGGTGGCGTAGGTGGAGTGGGTGTGGACCACGCCACCGACCTCGGGCATGTTGGCATAGACGTACGCATGGGCGGCGGTGTCCGAGGACGGCGACCGCTCGCCCTCGACGAGGTCGCCGGCCAGGTCGCACACGACCATCGCCTCGGCGGTGATGTCCTCGTAGGCGACCCCGGAGGGCTTGATGACCAGCAGGTCCTCGCCGTCGGGGTTCGGCACCCGCTCGGAGACGTTGCCGGCGGTCCACACGACCAGCTCCCAGCGGGGCAGCTCGGCGTGCAGCGCGGCGACGCGCTCCTTGGCGGCGTCGACGGCTTCGCGAAGAGCGGTGGGTACGCCGATCATCACTGGTCTCCTTCTGCGGTGTTGTCTGCGGTGTTGTCTGCGGTGGCGGGGGCGAGCGCGGCCACGGCGGCGCGCTCGATGTCCAGGCCGGCCTCGTAGCGCTCGAGGTAGGTCCGGAACCCGGCGAGGTCGGCCGCGTCGGGCTCGACGACCTCGAGGTCGATGTCGCCGAAGACGCGCTCGGCGAGGTAGGCGCTCAGGCTCGGCCCGTTCCCCTCCGCCGTCGCCCGGGCGTACGCAGCCAGGACCGCGATCCCCCAGGCACCGCCCTCGCCGGCGGTGCGGCCGACCGCGACCGGGGCGCCGATCGCGGCGGCGAGCAGCCGCTGGGCGACGCCCGCGGTGCGGAACAGGCCGCCGTGGGCGAACATCGCGTCGATCTCGACGCCCTGGTCGGCGAGGACGCGCATGCCGAGCGCGAGGGTGCCGAAGACGCCGTAGACCTGGGCGCGGGCGAACCCGGCGAGGTCGAGGCGGCTGCCGGGGGTGCGTACGAACAGCGGGCGACCCTCGTCGAGGCCGGTGATCGGCTCGCCGGCCAGGTAGTTGTAGGCCAGCAGGCCGCCGCCGTCGGGCGAGCCCTTCAGGGCCGCGGTCAGCAGGGCACCGAAGACGGCGTCGGGCTCGCTGGGGTGGCCGAGCGCGGCGGCGAACTCGCCGAAGACCCCGGCCCAGGCATTGAGCTCGCTGGCGCCGTTGTTGCAGTGCACCATCGCGACCGGGTCGCCGGCCGGGGTGGTGACGATGTCGATGGCGTGGTGGACGGTCGTCAGCGGGGCCTCGAGGACGACCATCGCGAAGATCGAGGTGCCGGCGCTGACGTTCCCGGTGCGCTTGGCCACGGAGTTGGTCGCGACCATGCCGGTGCCGGCGTCACCCTCGGGCGGACACAGTGGGACACCGGGCCGGAGCGTGCCGGTGGGATCGAGCAGCGCAGCGCCCTCGGGGGTGAGGTGGCCGGCGTCGGCGCCTGCCGGGAGGACCTGCGGGAGCAGCCCCTCGACCCGCAGACCGGGGCGCTTGGCGGCGGCCAGGTGACCGAGCTGCTCGAGCATCCGCTGGTCGTAGGTTCCGGTGGCCGGGTCGATGGGGAAGACGCCGGAGGCGTCGCCGACGCCGAGCACATGGCGTCCGGTGAGCGCGCGGTGGACGTAGCCCGCGAGCGTGGTCAGCGAGGCGATCTTCGGCAGGTGGGGCTCGTCGTCGAGGATCGCCTGGTAGAGGTGCGCGACCGACCAGCGCAACGGGATGTTGGTGCCGAAGATCTCCGACAGCTCGGCGGCGGCGACGGCGGTGTTGGTGTTGCGCCAGGTGCGGAAGGGCACCAGCAGCTCGCCAGCCTCGTCGAAGGCGAGGTAGCCGTGCATCATCGCCGAGACCCCGATCGACCCGAAGGTGTCCGGGCGTCGCCCGTAGCGGCGCTCGACCTCGTCGCCGAGGGCGGCGAGCGCGCCCTGTACGCCCGCCCAGACCGCGTCGAGCGAGTAGGTCCACAGGCCGTCGACGAGCTCGTTCTCCCACAGATGGGAGCCGGTGGCGACCGTCGCATGGTCGGGCCCGATCAGGCACGCCTTGATGGTGGTGGAGCCCAGCTCGATGCCGAGCGCGGTCTCTCCGAGGTCAGGCAGGCGGCCTGTTCGCTGCGTCATCACGGCTCCGTTTCTGCCCGACGGCTCGGGGTGGGGTTCGAGGCGATGTGAACGCTAACATATGACGGGCGGGTTACCGCTGGGTTCCCCGCAGACCCTCGTCGAGGCGTCAGCCCCGTCGGCCGAGTTGGCACCGTCGCGCCGACTCGGCCGACCCAGCTGACGACTCGACCGACCTAACCGACGACTCGACCGACCTAACCGACGACTCGACCGACCTAACCGACGACTCGACCGACCTAACCGACGACTCGACCGACGTAGGTGACGACTCGACCGACGTAGGTGACGTCTCGGCCGACGTGGGTGACGCCTCGGCTGTTAGCTGGGGATCTCGTCGGCGGAGGCCCGGACCACCAGCTCTGGCTCGAGCAGAGCGGGGGTCTCGACGGTCCCCTCGGCGATGGCCTTGGTGGCCACCTCGACCGCGAGCTCGCCGAGGGAGGCGAAGTCCTGGCGGACCGTGGTCAGCGGGGGCCAGAGGTAGGCGGCGTCGGGGACGTCGTCGAAGCCGACGACGCTCACGTCCTGGGGGACCCGGCGGCCGGCCTCGTGCAGCGCCCGGATCACCCCGAGGGCCATCGAGTCGTTGGCGGCGAAGACCGCGGTGACCGAGGGGTCGCGGGCGATCACGGCTCCGGCCTCGTAGCCGCTCCTGCTCGACCAGTCACCGAAGATCTCGGGCCCCGGCCGCGCGTCGGCCTCCCGGAGCGCGGCCAGCCACCCCTCCCGGCGCTGCCGGGCGTCGATCCAGCCGACCGGACCGGCGACGTGGGCGATGTTGCGGTGGCCGAGGTCGAGCAGGTACTGCGTGGCCAGCACGGCACCGGCGTGCTGGTCGATCCCGACCGAGCGCACCCCCGCCGGCGGGTCGCTGTGGATCATCACGACCTCGACCACGGACGCGAGCTGGGCGACCAGATCCTCGAACGACTGGTGCGAGACGCCGAGGAGCACGGCCTCGACCGCGTCGTCGAGCAGCGCCTCGATCGCCCGCTCCGCCGAGGTCGCCTCGAGGTGTGGCACCGGGCTCAGGATGACGTCGTAGCCGGCCTTCTGACCGGCCTGGTGCACCGATGCGGCCAGCGTGCCCGGCCCGTAGAGGTGCGGCTGGGAGTAGAGCAGACCCAGGCGTCCCGAGCGCCGCGTCACCAGTGCCCGCGCCGACTTGTTGCGTCGATAGCCCATCTCGTCGATCGCCGCCAGCACCCGGTCGCGGGTCTCGCCGCGTACGGCGTCGGAGCCGTTGACCACCCGGGACACGGTCTGGTGCGAGACCCCTGCCCGGGCCGCGACATCTGCCATGCTCGGCGCGTTCTTCGACTCAGGCGGGACCATGCTGTGATCCTAAGAGGCATCCGCGCCCCCGTCTCGCAGCGGCCTGCCACCAACGCCGACTCCGCACCGGATCTTGTCTCGAGTCGCTACCCTCCCCTGGCGTGCCTCAACTCATTCGTTCCACGCTCCGAACGGCGGCCCGCTTCGCGGCCGGGGCCCTGCTGGTCAACGCGATCCCGCACACGGTCAAGGGCGTGACCGGGCAGCGGTTCCCGACGCCGTTCGCGAACCCGCCCGGGGTCGGCCCCTCCTCCCCCACCGAGAACGTCGCCTGGGGAGCCGTCAACCTCGCTGCCGGCAGCGCGCTGCTCGCGGCCGGCTCACGTACGAAAGGCTCCAAGGTCCCGCAGGTGGTCGGCGGCGCCCTGATGGCGGTCTTCCTCTCCCGCTACTTCGGCGACGTGGACGCCAGGCTGGGATCGAGAGACCCTGGATAGATCCTCGGCGCCCTCGGAGGATGGATCCGACCCCGGACCCGCCAACGAGGAGCAGACCGATGCCACGTCGACCCATCGACATCACGATCCCCGACCTTTACGGCAAGCGAGCCCTGGTGACGGGGGCCAGTGACGGGATGGGGCTGGTGATGGCGACGCGGCTGGCGGCCGCAGGGGCGGAGGTGGTGCTGCCCGTACGCAACCCGAGCAAGGGCGAGAAGGCGCTGGCCACGATCCGCGGGCACGTCCCGGAGGCCAGGATCTCGCTGCGCGACCTCGACCTCTCCTCGCTGTCCTCGGTGACGGCGCTCTCCGAGACGCTGCTGGGCGAGGACCAGCCGTTCCACGTGCTGATCAACAACGCCGGCGTGATGACGCCGCCGGAGCGGCAGACGACCGCCGACGGGTTCGAGCTCCAGCTCGGCACCAACCATCTCGGCCACTTCGCCCTCGTCGCCCGGATCCTGCCGCTGCTGCGAGCCGGCCAGGCCCGGGTGACGTCCCAGGTGAGCGTCGCCGCGCGGCGCGGCGACGTCAACTGGGAGGACCCCAGCTGGGAGCACGGCTACGACGACATGTCGGCCTACAGCCAGTCCAAGATCGCCGTCGGTCTGTTCGGGCTGGAGCTGGACCGACGCAGTCGTGCCGGTGACTGGGGAATCACCAGCAACCTCTCCCACCCCGGCGTCGCCCCGACCAACCTGCTGGCCGCACGACCCGAGATCGGACGTAGGACCGACACCTTCTCCGTACGCATGATCCGCTGGCTCTCCGCCCGCGGGATCCTCCTGGGCACCCCCGAGACCGCCGCCCTTCCCGCGCTGCTGGCCGCGACCTCGCCCGAGGCGGCCGGTGGCCGGATGTACGGCCCCAGCGCGCCCGGGCACCTCGGTGGCCCGCCCGCCGAGCAGGCGCTCTACCGGCCGCTGCGCAGTCCCGAGGACGCGGCAAGGCTCTGGGAGGTCTCCGAGAGACTCACCAGGACCGCGCTCCCGACCAGCTGACCGGCGTACGACTCCGGCATGGTTGACTCGGCGCGTGAGCACGCGACCGCGCAACCGGCGCCAGCTGATCATCGAGGCGGCGGGCAAGGTCTTCAGCGAGCGCGGCTACCACGCCGCGTCGATGGAGCAGATCGCCGCTGACGTCGGGATCACGGCGGCGGCCCTCTACCGGCACTTCCCCGGCAAGTACGACCTGTTCCGCGACTGCGCGAACCTGCTCATCGACCACCTGCTCGAGGCGGTGTCCGACCTTCCCGACGACGCGGATCTCGAGCGGGTGCTGCGTACGATCGCCGAGCTCACCGTCGACCATCGCAGCTACGGCGGCATCTACCGCTGGGAGTCGCGCTATCTGGGCGCCGAGGACCTCGGCGAGATCCGGGTCAAGGTCGACCGGGTCGTCCGGCGTGTCGTGGCGGCAGCCGGTGGAGGCCCGGACCCGTCCGCCGACGACCGGCTCCGGGCCGTCGCGGCACTGGGAGCGATCGGCTCGATCACCACCCATCACGCCACCATGGCCAGGCGCCGACTGGTCGGCCTGCTGACCGAGGTCGGGCTCCGGGTCATCGGCACCGACGTGGCGTCGCTCCCGCGGACCGACCCGACGCGGGCGGAACCGGTCGAGGAACCGCCCGCCTCCCGCACCCGCAGCGCCGAGATCCTCGCCGCCGCGATCCCGCTCTTCGCGCGCGACGGCTTCGCGAACGTCACCCTCGGACACATCGCCGAGGTCGTCGGAGTGGCGCCGTCGGCGCTCTACCGGCACTACCCGAGCAAGGTCGACATCCTCGCGGCGGCGTGCCTCCAGGCGGCGACGATGCTCGACCAGTCGGTCCGCGAGGCCCTGCGCGATCCTGGTGACGCGACCGGCGCGGTCGCGGCCCTGGCTCGGGCGTACGTCGGCTACAGCTTCCGCCACCACCTGCTCACCCAGGTCGGCACGGCCGAGATCGCCGGGCTCCCCGAGCCGCTGCGTACGCAGCTGATCCGGGCCCAACGTGAGCACGTCGCCCTCTGGGAGGACCACCTGGTCGCCGCGCGGGACGACCTTGACACGCGCGCGGCGAGGGTCGTGGTCCATGCCGGACTCGGCGTGGTCGCCGAGTCCGGCCGGCTGCTCCACTGGCAGGACGGCAACGAGGAGAGGGTCACCGCCCTCCTGATGCACGCGCTCGGTCTCTGAGACCTCAGGACGGTCGGTTCATGTCGGGGATCTCGATCGGGGTGGTCTGGCCCGACTCACCGCCGTTGAGGAAGGCCATCGCGAGCGCCCTGACGAACTGGTCGAACATGTAGTAGGAGCCCGGCAGGACGTTGATCGTGCCCTCGCGGAACGCGATGTAGGCGGGCCAGGCGGTCTTGATCAGCGCGGCCGAGACGTAGTCGCGACGCAGGCCCAGCCAGTTGGAGACCTGGTCGCCGAGCGTGTAGCGGACGAACTCGTTGAGGAACCCACGGGTGACGCCCAGGTCGACCTGGGCGGTCAGGCCGAGAAGGGTCTCGGCGAGGCTGTTGCCTTCCGCGGTGGGCGCGAGGATCGGGGTGAGCACCTGCGCCGCCTGAGCGTGCGCATCCGCCCAGGTCTGCGGGATGAACCGGTCCTGGACGCCGAGCAGGGAGATGGCGACCTGCCAGGAATGCAGGAACGCCTCCTCCTCGGCGGCGGTCATCGGGATGCGCCACTCCTTGAACTTCTTGTGCACGAAGGTGCCGAGGCTGTGGAAGGTGACCAGGATGTCGCCGTTGCTGATCGGGATCTGGTTGTGCTCGGTGGCGCCCTCGCGCCATTGCGGGAGCTGCGGCAGCAGGTGGCGTACGGCTGCGTGCACCATCCGGGTCTTGTTGGCCGTGACGATGAACTGACCCTGGGGCTCGAAGGCGTGCAGCTGAGCCATGTCGTAGCCGAAGGTGAAGGTCTTGGCGGCGCGGTCCTGCATGTCGGCGCCCCCCTTGGACCAGTAGACCGACTTGGCCTCGCGCGGGATGACGGTGCTCATGATCCCGCTGCCGACGCTGTAGAGCGCGAACAGGTAGGTGTCCTTGCGGCGGTTGAAGTCCGCGGCCAGCGTCAGCTTGTCCATGTCGGCCCACTCGGGCAGCTGGTTGACGTCCTGCAGGTAGGCGGTGAGGTCCGCGGGCAGGCCGGTCGGCAACGGGTCGCTGTTGTCGACCCACGGGCGGATCGCGGTGTTGACCGCGGACACCTGGCCGTTGTCGAGCACCGACTTCATGATCGCGTCGATCCGGTCGTCCCAGACCCACTGCGGGTCGGCATACGTCGCCGAGCCGGCGATCGACCCTGTCGACGCCCAGCTCCACGACGGAGCGACACCCTCGGCAACACCCACGAAGCCGAGCGCCGCGCCCAGCGAGATGAAGCCTCTACGACTGAGATCTCCCATTGACTTACCTTCCACCTTTGGAGGGATTCGCTCGGCCTTTTGGGGGTCGACGCGAATGTGATTCCTGATTAACATACGGCCAGTGACGGACGTCACGCAATGGCTCTCGCCCCCTCATCGCGATGGCCGGGCAAATTTGTGAACCAAGATTAGAAATGGGCTGCCATGACGACCAGAGAAGACCACGCCGCACCTGTCACCGGGTCGGCGTTCCGGCCCGGATGGCTGACCGACGCCGTCCTCGACGATCTGCGTGCCCGGGTCTGCAGCGAGAACCCCGACGAGGCCACCCCCGACGTGGTCGCCCTGGCTCCCTATGACCTGCTGCCGACTGCCCCGGTGCCGAGCTCGTCGGTCCTCGACGTGACCTCGGCGGTCTCGCGCGGGCGGGTCGCGCAGCGGTCCTGGGCCGAGCTGCCACTGGCGAAGCGGGCTCAGATCGTGCTCGCCTTCCACGACCTCCTCGTCGCCCGCCAGGACCAGGTCCTCGACCTGATCCAGTGGGAGACCGGCAAGTCCCGCTTCCACGCCTGGCAGGAGATCGCCCAGGTCGCCACGATCGCGCGTCACTACGCCCGTCGCGCGCGCCGCTACCTCGCCGACAACCGGGTACGCGGCATGGTCCCGCTGCTGACGAAGGTGACCGAAGTGCGCGTCCCCAAGGGGGTCGTCGGGATCATCTCGCCGTGGAACTACCCGCTCTACCTCGGTGTCGGCGACGTGCTCCCGGCGCTGCTGGCCGGCAACGCGGTCGTCTCCAAGGCCGACCCGCAGACCTCGCTCACCATGCTGTGGACCCACGCCCTGCTGGCCGAGGCGGGGCTCCCCGCCGACGTGTGGCAGATCGTCGTCGGCGAGGGCGTACCGGTCGGCACGGCGCTGGTCGGTGAAGCCGACTTCGTCTGCTTCACCGGGTCCACCGCGACCGGGCGGACCGTCGCCGAGCAGGCCGGCCGCCGGCTGGTCGGGGCATCGCTCGAGCTGGGCGGCAAGAACCCGCTCATCGTGCGCGCGGACGCCGACGTCGACAAGGCCGTGGCCGGGGCGGTGGCTGCTGCGTACGCCAACACGGGGCAGATGTGCATCAGCATCGAGCGGATCTACGTGCACGAGTCGGTCTATGAGTCCTTCCGCGACGGCTTCGTCGCGGCGACCGCGGAGCAGCGGATCGGACAGGCCCTCGACTTCTCCGTCGAGCTCGGACCACTGATCTCGCAGCGTCAGCTCGACGCGGTCACCGCCCACGTGGAGGATGCCGTGGCCCACGGCGCGACGGTGCTCACCGGCGGCAAGGTCAGGCCCGATCTGGGGCCGCTCTGCTTCGAGCCGACGGTCCTGGAGGGGGTCACCCCGGAGATGCGCGTCTATGCCGAGGAGACCTTCGGTCCGGTCGTCGCGCTCTATACGTTCCGTACGGACGAGGAGGCGATCGCACTCGCCAACGAGGGCTGCTACGGCCTGTCGGCCTCGATCTGGTCGCGCGACACCACCGCGGCAGCCCGGATGGCACCGCAGATCCGCGCCGGGTCGGTCAACGTCAACGACGGCGCCGCGGCCGCGGCCGGCAGCATCGAGGCCGGGATGGGCGGGATGGGCGAGAGCGGCCTCGGCCGCCGTCACGGAGCCGAAGGCATCCGGAAGTTCACCGAGTCGCAGACGGTCGCGATCCAGCGGGTGATCCCGCTCGGCGCCGCGCCCGGCAAGGCCGAGTCCTTCGTCGAGTCGACCAACAAGCAGCTGACGCTCATGCGCAAGATCGGAGTCCGGTGATGGTGACCCTGCAGACAGCCGTACGTTTCAACGAGCTCCGCGCGATCGACGGCCCCGTCGACCCGGCCGAGCTCGACAAGGTCTGGGCGGGCCTCGACACCGTCGCGGCCTCGGCGATCCTCGGCCCCTGGCGCGGCTTCGCGTTCTCGACCGGGCACCCGATCGAGAAGACGCTGGCCACGAGCAGCTGGCACGGCAAGCGGTTCGACGCCCTCGACGACGCCAAGCCCCTCATCTGCCGCGCCGAGGACGGCTCTCTCTACTCCGACCTCAAGTCCGGCCGCGGCGAGGCGAGCCTGTGGAACATCGAGTTCCGTGGCGAGGTCACCGCGACCATGGTCTACGACGGGATGCCGGTCCTCGACCACTTCAAGCGCGTCGACGGCGACACCCTGATGGGGATCATGAACGGCAAGCCCTCCGTCGTGCTCGACCCGGCCGGGCGGCACTTCTACTTCGGGCTGGAGCGCGCATGAGCGAGCACGGAACGACCACTCAGGTGCTGCTCACCTGCGGCGATGCTCCGGCCGAGCTCGTCGAGGCACGGCTGGATGCGCCTCGCGACGACGAGGTGCTCGTCCGGATCGAGGCGGTCGGTCTGTGCCACACCGACCTCGCCACCCGGGCCGCGCTCGGCACCACTCCGGCCGTGCTCGGGCACGAGGGGTGCGGCATCGTCGAGCAGATCGGCGCCGCGGTCTCCGGCGTCCGCGTCGGCGAGCGGGTGGTGCTCTCCTTCCGCTCCTGCGGCTCCTGCGAGCGCTGCCTCGGCGGCGCTCCGGCCTACTGCGAGCAGTCCCAGCGGCTCAACAACGCCGGGCGCCGCCCCGACGGCAGCGCCACGGTCACCGTCGACGGCCACCCGGTATTCGCCTCGTTCTTCGGGCAGTCGTCGTTCGCGAGCCACGCGCTCGTGGCGGCCAGTGCCTGCGTACCCGTCGGGGACGTGGCACCCGAGGTCGCGGCCCCGCTCGGCTGTGGCTTCCTGACCGGTGCGGGCGCGGTGCTCAACGTGCTCCGGCCGGGCGCCGGCGACCGGCTGCTGGTCGTCGGCGCCGGTGGTGTGGGCGCAGCGGCCGTGCTCGCGGCACGTTCCGAAGGCGTCGAGGTGATCGTCGTGGAGCCGTTGGCCTCCCGGCGCGAGCTGGTCGGGTCGTTCGGCGCCAAGGCCTATGAGTCCTTCGACGAGCTGGCCGATCCGGGGATCAGCCACGCCCTCGACACCTCGGGCCGCCCCGAGGTGGTCGACCGCGTCCTCGGCCTCCTGGACCCGCTCGGCACCCTGGCCGTGGTCGGTCTGGGCCGGGCGCGAGCCGAGATCGACGTACGTCGCCTCATGCTGCGCGGACTCACCCTCCGCGGCTGCGTGGAGGGTGACGCGGTGCCTCACGAGCTCATCCCCGACCTGCTCCGACGCCACGCCGCCGGCACCCTCCCGCTCGACCGCCTGGTCACCACCTTCCCGCTCGCCCAGTGGGATGCCGCGGTCGCCGAACAACGCGCCGGGAGGGTGCTCAAGCCCGTTATGCTGCCCTGATTCTCGGGCATGGCCCGGAGCCACGAAACGGAACGGAGCCATGGATGCGCGTGCTGGTGTCGACGTACGGGTCGCGGGGAGACGTCGAGCCGATGGTGGCGCTCGCGGTCGAGCTGCAGCGGAGAGGCGCGGAGGTCAGCATGTGCGCGCCGCCGGACGGGGAGTTCGTCGACCTGCTGGAGCGGGAGGGTGTGGCGCACGTGCCGTTCCTGAAGCCGTGGCGGTCGTGGGAGCGGCCGCCGACGGCCGAGGAGCGTCATCAGCGGGTGACCGACTTCATCACGGCGCAGTACGACACGGTGGCCGAGGCCGCTGAGGGCTGTGACGTGGTCGTGGCCACCGCGATGTCGCAGTTCGTCGCGCCCTCGGTCGCCGAGAGGCTGGGCGTCCCCTATCACTACGTCCTCTTCTGCCCCGACGTCGTCGGCGGCCTGGACGGGCGCGGCTTCACCGAGCTGTTCAAGGAGCCGCTCGACGCTCACCGGGCCTCGATCGGGCTCTCGCCGGTCGAGGATGTCAGCGAGTTCATGTTCACCACGCACCCGCTCCTCGCGGCCGATCCTGTCCTCGGTCCGTGGCACGGGACCTCCCGCTTCGAGGTGACCCAGACCGGCGCCTGGACGCTCTCGGACGACCGCCCGCTCCCCGAGGATCTGACGGGATTCCTCGACGACGGGACGGAGCCCGTCTACGTCGGGTTCGGCAGCATGCGCACGGTCGGCGAGGAGGGCGTACGGGTCGCGATCGAGGCCATCCGCGCCCACGGCCGGCGCGTGGTCATCGGGCGCGGCTGGGCGGGACTGGACGTCATCGACGGTCGTGACGACTGCTTCGTCATCGGCGAGGTCAACCACCAGCGCCTCTTCGGCCGGGTCGCCGCCGTCGTCCACCACGGTGGCGCGGGCACCACGACCACGGCCTACCGGGCCGGCGCCCCGCAGGTGGTGGTGCCGCAGGCCGGCGACCAGACCTACTGGGCCGGTCGGATCGCCGAGCTCGGCCTCGGGATCGCTCACGACGGCGCCGCACCGACGCTCGAGTCGCTCACCACCGCTCTCGGTGCCGCCCTGACGCCCGCGGTCCGCGCGCGGACGACCGCGATGGCCGCCGAGGCCCGGGTCGACGGAGCCGCGATGGCCGCGGAGCTGCTGCTCGCCGGCGGGCGTCGACCCGGCGCCGGCCCGGCGTAAGGTCGCAGTGTGGACCTGCGGCTGCTGGAGTACTTCGTGGCCGTCGTCGACCACGGCGGCGTGACCAAGGCCGCCAACACTCTCTACATCTCGCAGCCGTCACTGTCTCAGGCGATCCGCAGCCTCGAGCGGGAGATCGGCGCCCCGCTCTTCGATCGCAGCAACCGCACCCTGGAGCTCAACGCGGCGGGCGCGGCCTTCGTCGAACCGGCGCGACGGGTGCTCCGGGAGGCGCAGGAGGCCCGGCGCAAGGTCGGGGCGGTGCGAGACCTGCGCGGCGGCCGGCTCACCGTCGCCGCGCTGGCGAACCTCACGATCACGCCGCTCTCCGAGCTCGTGAGCGAGCTGCGCAACCGGTATCCGGGGATCCAGGTGCACGTCGACGACCCGGGCAGTCCGGCCGGCGTGGTCGCCGCGGTGCGGCAAGGGCGGGCCGAGGTGGGGCTGACCCAGTTCTCCACCCCGCCCGAGACGCTCGCCGTCGACGAGCTGTGGACCGAGCGGGTGATGCTGGCGATGGCTCCCGAGCTCGCGGCCGACCTGCCCGACCCGGTGCCGCTGGACCTCGTCCGCGAGATCCCGCTGGTGCTGGAGGTCGACGACCGGCTCAGCAGCGTCATCGCGGACCCGGAGATTCGTGACGCGATCGGCCAGGTGGCGGTCCGCTGCGCCCACCGGCAGGCGATCTGGGAGCTGGTGGCGATGGGCGCCGGAGCGACCTTCCTGCCGGAGCGCCTGGCCGAACGCGTCCTGCGCAAGGTCGCGCTCCGCGCGATCGAGCCGGAGGTACGCCGCCGGGTCGGGGTCGTCTACCGCGCCGATCAGCTCTCCCCTGCCGCCCGCGCGTTCGTCGAGCTGGCCCGGGCAAGCTCGACGAACGCCTCGGCCGCCGGGGAGAGCGTCTCCGGCTCGAAGACCAGCCCGTAGCGCCGGCTCAGCGCGGGAGCGAAGGAACGGACCTCCGCGCCACGCGCCCGAGCGAAACCGGCCAGGGAGCGCTCGATGAAGGTGCCGCCGACGCCGGCCAGGGCGAAGGCCAACCGGGCCTCGCGGTTCTGGAGCACCGCCGCCGGCGGTCGGAGCCGCCCGGCAGCGGCCATGGTGCGGACGATCTCCTCGGCGTGCGAGCCGCCCGGAGGAACGATGACCAGCGGGAGGTCGGGCAGCTCCTCCCACCGGATCGGGTCGTGCGCGGGGACGTCGCTGCCCGCAGGGAACGCGATCCAGAACTCCTGGGTGCCCAGCTCGAGCACGTCGAGCGGCCGGTCCCGGGGACTCGGTCGAGCACCCGCGTCGTAGGGAAGGTGGCACACCACGATCTCGCAGCGGCCGCTGCGCAGGGCGACGGTGGGGTCGTCATCGCTCTGCTTGCCGATGCTGATCAGCACCTTCGGATAGCGGCGGCGGTACTCCGCGACCAGCGCCGGCACCATCCCGGTGCCGAGCGCCGGGATCGTGGAGAGGTCGAGGCGGCCGTGGAGCTGACCCTCCCGGTCGCGTACGGCACCTTCGGCCGCGGCGACGCCGCGCAGGATCCGCCGGGCCGAACCGACCATGGTCAACCCCGCGGAGGTCGGCACCATCCCCCTCCCGATCCGGTGGAAGAGGGCGGTGCCGAGCTCGCGCTCGAGCGAGCGCAGCGCCTGCGAGATCGTCGGCTGCGCCACGCCGAGCGCGGTCGCGGCGGCATGCACGCTGTCGTGGTCGACGACGGCGAGGAAGTAGCGCAGGTGGTGCACGTCCATGGCCCCAACCTAGGGCCTGTTTCGGAATGTGGAGCGCCGGCTCCGCGCCGCCCAGCACGCACTCTCGCGGCGTTGCCGCCTCTCATCAGACACCCGGTATGCCTTCGAGACGGCGCCTTGCGAGGGGCCACTTCGTTCAGACCCGCACTGGACGACGCGGCGCTCGGCGCCACATTCCGAAACAGCCCCTAGGCCGTACGCCGGGACCGGCCGCCCGAGCGCCGGCTCAGCGCGGCGCCATCCGGATCGCGCCGTCCAGCCGGATCGTCTCGCCGTTGAGGTAGCCGTTCTCGAGGATGGTGCCCGCGAGGTGGGCGAACTCGTCGACATGACCGAGTCTGGCCGGGTTGGGGACGGTCGCCTCCAGCGAGGCGCGTACGTCCTCGCGCAGCCGGGCGAGCAGCGGGGTGTCCATGATGCCGGGCGCGATGGTGCACACGCGGATGTGGCGGCTCGCCAGGTCGCGTGCGGCGGTCAGGGTCATCCCGACGACACCCGCCTTCGACGCGGTGTAGTTGATCTGCCCGATCTGTCCTTCGTACGCAGCCACCGAGGCGGTGAGCACGATGGCGCCACGCTCCCCGTCGACGACGTCGAGCCGCGCCATCCGCTCCGCGCCGAGCCGCAGCGCGTTGAACGAGCCGACCAGGTTCAGCCGGACCACGAACTCGAAGTCCTCCAGCGACCCGGCACTGCCGTCCTTCTCGAGGATCCGCATCCGGCGACCGGCACCTGCGCAGTGGACCAGCCCCCGGAGCCCGCCCTGGGCGTCGGCGATGTCGAGTGCGGCGGCGAACTGGTCGGCGTCGGTGACGTCGGCGGGGGCGAACGTGGCGTACTCCCCCAGCTCGGCGGCGACCCGCTCTCCGTCGGAGCCCGGCAGGTCGATCAGGGTGACCCGGCCGCCCTCCTTCAGCAGTCGGCGTGCGGTGGCGAGGCCGAGTCCGGAGGCTCCTCCGGTGACGGCGGTGGTGAGGCCTTCGAGGCGCATGGATGGTCCTTTCGCAGGTGTGTCAGAGGAGTTCGAGGACGGTCGCGTTGGCGAGGCCGCCGGCCTCGCACATGGTCTGCAGGCCATAGCGGATGCCGTTGTCGCGCATGTGGTGGACCAGCCGGGTCATCAGGATCGCTCCGGAGCCGCCCAGCGGGTGGCCCACGGAGATCGCGCCGCCGAGCGGGTTGAGCCGCTCGTCGAGGCCGCCGGTCTCGACCTGCCAGGCCAGCGGCACCGGCGCGAACGCCTCGTTGACCTCGTAGGCGCCGATGTCGCCGATGCCGAGCCCGGCGCGCTGCAGCGCCTTGGCGGTGGCGGCGATCGGGGCGGTCAGCATCATCACCGGGTCATCGCCCGCCAGGGCCGAGGTGTGCACCCGCGCGATCGGCTGCCACCCACGGGCGGCGGCGGTCTCGCTCGAGGTGATCAGCAGCGCCGCGGCGCCGTCGGAGATCTGCGAGGAGTTGCCGGCCGTGATCACGCCGTCCTCGCGGAACACCGTACGCAGCCCGGCGAGGGTCTCCACCGAGGTGCCGCGTCGCAGCCCCTCGTCGGCCTCGAGACCGGCGATCGGTGCCAGCTGGCCGGCGAAGGCGCCGGAGTCGATGGCCGCCGCGGTGCGCTCGTGCGACCGCGCGGAGTACTCGTCGAGCCGGGCCCGCGAGAGGCCCCACTTGTCGGCGACCAGCTCGGCGCCGATGCCCTGGTTGAACCCGTCGACGCCATAGCGCCCGAGCACGGACTGCGGGTACGGCACGCCGCCGGCGACGGCGCTGCCCATCGGCACCCGGGTCATCGACTCGACGCCACCGGCGATCGCGATGTCGTAGTGCCCCGCGATCACACCGGCGGCCGCGAAGCTGACCGCCTGCTGACTCGAGCCGCAGCGGCGGTCGACCACGGTGCTCGGCACCGACTCGGGCCACCCGGCCGCGAGCACGCCGACCCGGCCGATGCTGCCGGACTGGTCGCCGACCTGGCTCACACAGCCCCAGACGACGTCGTCGACGGTCGCCGGGTCGAGGTCGGTGCGCGCCGCCAGCGCGGAGAGCACGTGGGCGCTGAGGTCACCGGGGTGGAGGTCGGCGTACGCGCCGTTGCGCCTGCCGATCGGGGTGCGGACGGCGTCGACGATCACTGCATCACGCATGGGGGTCTCCTGGTTCGTTGTCGCTGGGTTCGTTGGCGATGGTCCGGAGCTCGGTCTTGAGGATCTTTCCGGCGGGGTTGCTGGGCAGCCGGTCGACGACGTGAACGGCGCGGACCTTCTTGTAGGGCAGCACCCGCTCCGCGACGTACGTCATCAGCGCGGCCGCGTCGACCCGGCGGCCCGCGGCGGGCACGACGAAGGCGACCGGCTCCTGGCCGACCGCGGTGACCTCACGGCCGACGACGGCGGCGCCGTCGACGTCGGGGTGGGCGACGAGCAGGTCCTCGAGCTCGCGCGGGTAGACGTTGTAGCCCTTGTAGATGAGCATGTCCTTGGCTCGGTCGCAGATGAAGAGGAAGCCGTCCTCGTCCACGTAGGCGATGTCGCCGGTGTTCAGCCAGCCCTCGACGTACTGTGCCGCGGTGGCGTCGGGGCGCTCGAAGTAGCCGTCGGTGACCTGCGGTCCGCGGACCCACAGCTCGCCGCGCTCCCCGGGCCCGAGCGGCCGCTCACCCGGCACGCCGGAGCGGATCTGGAGCTCGGTGTCGAAGACCGGGAGCCCGACGCTGCCCTGCTTGCGCAGCCCGTCACGGAAGGCGATGCCGCCCGAGACCAGACAGGTCGCCTCGGTGAGGCCGTAGCCCTCGAGGATCGCCGCCGACGGGAACAGTCCCTGCAGCGCCTCGAGCGTCGGGCCGTCGATCGGCGCCGCCCCCGAGGAGACCACCCGGACCGAGGCGAAGTCTCGCCCGCCGGCGTCGCCCGCCGCCCCGACCAGGGCGTGCCACATGGTCGGGCTCCCGGTGATGTACGTCGCCCGCTCGCGCTCGACCAGCTCCAGCATCCGGGTCGGCTCGAAGCGGCCGAGCAGCACCTGGGTGGTGCCGCACACGTGCAGGAAGCTGCTGTTGATCAGCGCGTGCGCGTGGAACATCGGCGAGACCACGATGCTCACCGCGTCCCCGGGCACCACACCGGCCCCGGCCGCGTCGGGCAACGGTGTCAGCGTGCACCCTCCGCCGGGGACGGCGTCGATCGCGTGACCCGCCCGCCAGCCGGTCATCTGCGCCACGTTGGCGACCACGTTGCGGTGCAGCACCCGCACCGCCTTCGGGACCCCGGTCGTGCCGCCGGTGTAGGCGAGGTGCGCGACGTCGTCGGGTCCGACCCCGGCCTCGGGCGGGGTCGTGGGCCGGCCGGCGACGAAGTCGGCCAACGCGACCGCACCCACGGGCAGGTCACGTGTCGCCGGCGCCGCCGAGGTGCCCGGCACAGCGACCACCGTACGCAGCCCGGTGCCCGCCCGCGCCTCGTCGAGCACGGCCACATGCTCGGGGTGCGAGAGCGCCGCGACCGCGCGGGTCTCCTCGATCTGCGCCCGCAACCCGGGCGCGGGCTGCAGCGGGTTGGTCGGCGACACGGTCGCACCGGCCAGCAGGATCCCGTAGTAGGAGGGCAGGAACCACAGCGAGTTCGGCTGGTGCAGCACGACGACGTCGCGGTCACGGACACCCGCGGCGCGCAGACCGTGCGCGATCGCGCAGGCCCGGGCGTGCAGCTCCGCGAACGTCAGTGTCTCCTCGCCGTCGCGCAGCGCGACCCGCTCTCCGTAGGCCGCCGCGGCGTAGGCGTTGAGGTCGCCCACGGTGATCGGGGCGTACGACAGCCCGCGGGGCAGCTGAGCCGGCCAGTGGCCACCGGTGGTCGGTGGCGTCGCGGTGCTCATCGGCCCTGCCAGACCGGGCGCCGCTTCTCGGCGAAGGCGCGCGCACCCTCGGCCGCGTCCTCGGACGCGAACACGGGCTCGACGATCGCCCGCTGCCGGGCGTACCGCTCCTCGACCGGCCAGCCTCGCGACTCGACCATCACCTGCTTGCTCGCCGCGACCGCGAGCGGGCCGTTGGCCGCGATCCGGTCGGCGAGGGCGATCGCGGCGTCGAGTGCGGAGCCGTCGTCGACGACCTGGTTGACCATGCCGATCTCCTGGGCCCGCTCGGCCTCGAGGTGGTCCCCGGTGAGCGCCAGCTCCATGGCGACGGCGGGTGGGATCCGCTCGGGCAGCCGCAGCAGGCCACCGCCCGCGGCGACCAGGCCGCGCTTGACCTCGGGGATGCCGAACCGGGCGCCGCGCCCGGCGACGACCATGTCACAGGCGAGCACGATCTCGCAGCCGCCGGCGAGGGCGTACCCCTCGACCGCCGCGATGACCGGCTTGGCCGGTGGGGCCTCGGTGATGCCCGCGAAGCCGCGGCCGGGGACGCTCGGGCGCTCTCCGCGCAGGAACGCCTTGAGATCCATGCCTGCGCAGAAGGTGCCGCCGGCGCCGGTGATGACGCCGACGGCCAGGTCGGACCGGGCGTCGAGCGTGTCGAGCGCCGCGGCCACAGCCTCGGAGACCGCGCGGTCCACGGCGTTCCTGGCCTCGGGACGGTCGAGGGTGATGACGAGGACGCCTGGGCGTTCCTCGACGCGGACCGCGGCAGCGGTCTCGGGACGGGTGTCGATGCTCATCGGATGCTCCTCCTCAGCGGTCACAGACCGAGCGACTTGGCGACGATGGTCTTCATGACCTCGCTGGTGCCGCCGTAGATGCGGCTGACCCGGGCATCGGCGTAGAGCCTCGCGATCGGGTACTCGTTCATGTAGCCGTAGCCACCGTGCAGCTGCAGGCACTTGTCGACGACCCGAGCCTGCATCTCGGTCATCCACAGCTTCAGCGCTGCCGCGTCGGGGCCGGAGAGCTCGCCGCGGTCGTGCGCCTCGAGCGCCTGGTCGAGGTAGGCCTGACCGGCCGCGACGTCGGCGGCGCACTCGGCGAGCACGAACTTGGTGTTCTGGAACTCGGCGACCGCCTTGCCGAACACCTGCCGCTCGCGGGTGTAGTCACGGGCGAGGTCGACGGCGTGGGAGGCAGCCGACCAGGCGCCGACCGCGATGGTCAGCCGCTCCTGCGGCAGGTTGTGGCTGAGGTAGCCGAACGCCTGGCCCTCCTCGCCGAGCAGGTCCTCGAACGGCACCCGGACATCGTCGAAGGAGAGCTCGCAGGTGTCCTGCGCCTTCAGCCCCAACTTGTCGAGGATCCGGCCGACCTCGTAGCCCGGGCTCGTGGTGTCGACGACCAGGATGCTCAGCCCGGTGCGCCGGTTGGCCGGGTCGGGCGCGGAGGTCCGGGCGACCACCAGCACGCGGTCGGCGTTGTAGCCGCCGGTGATGAACGTCTTGGCGCCGTTGAGGACGTAGCAGTCGCCGTCACGGCGGGCGGTGGTGCGGATACCGGCGAGGTCGGAGCCGGTGCCGGGCTCGGTCATCGCGATGGCGGTCATCAGCTCACCGGCCGCGAACTCGGGCAGCCAGCGCTGCTTCTGCTCCTCGGTGGCGTACGCCAGCAGGTAGGGCAGCACCAGGTCCATGTGCACCCGGAGCGGTCCGAGGTTGATGTCGGCCCGCACCGACTCCTCGGTGACGATCGCGTTGAACTTGTAGGACGCCACTCCGGCGCCGCCGTACTCCTCCGGGACCTGGATCCCGACGATCCCGAGCTCGGCGGCCTGTCGGTAGAAGTCCCGCGGCGGGTGGCCGGCCCGCTCCCAGGAGGGGAAGTCCGGGGCGACCTGCTTCTCGAAGAACTGACGGACCGTGCCCCGGAAGGCCTCGTGGTCCTCGTCGAAGATCGTGCGCTGCATCGTTGCTCCTGAGGTCAGATGGACGTACGTGTCATGGCGGCCAGCCGGCCGGAGATGATGTCGCCGGCCTCGCCGAGGATCCGGTCGACGAGCTCTGCGACGGTGGGGATGTCGTGGACCAGCCCCTGGGACTGGCCGACGCTCCAGATCCCGAGGTCCGTGTCGCCGACCTCGTAGACCTGCTTGCCGCGAGCACCGGCGACCAGATGGCGTACGTCCTCGAAGACCGCGCCCTCCTCCAGACGGGCCACCACCTCGCGACTGACCGAGTTGCTGGCGACCCGGGCGGTGTTGCGCAGCGGCCGGAAGATCAGCTCGGTGTCACGCTCGGTCGCGGCGACGATGGCCTCCTTGACCTGGTGATGCACCGGCGACTCCACCGTGCACAGGAACCGGGTGCCCATGTTGACCGCGTCCGCGCCGAGCGCCAGCGCGGCGACCAGGCCGCGGGCATCGGCGATACCGCCGGAGGCGATCACCGGGATGTCGAGCCGTTGGGCGGTCAGCGGGATCAGCACGAGCCCGGTGACGTCGTCCTCGCCCGGGTGGCCCGCGCACTCGAAGCCGTCGATGCTGACCGCGTCGACGCCGAGCTCCTGGGCCTTGACCGCGTGCCTGACCGAGGTGCACTTGTGGATGACCTTCACCCCCGCCGGCCTGAACACCTCGACGTGCTCGGTGGGCGCGTTGCCGGCGGTCTCCACGATCGTGATGCCGGACTCGATGATCGCGTCGCGGTACTCGGCGTACGGCGGCGGGCTGATGCTCGGCAGGATCGTGAAGTTCACCCCGAACGGCCGGTCGGTGAGGTCCCGGGTGCGAGCGATCTCCTTGACCAGCGCCTCCGGCGTCGGCTGGGTGAGCATGGTGAGGCAGCCCAGCGCGCCGGCGTTGGCGACGGCGGCGACGAGCTCGGCACGGCCGACCCACTGCATGCCGCCCTGGACGATGGGGTGATCGACGCCGAAGGTCTCGGTGAAGCGGGTGTGGAGCACAGGGCCCGTGGTCGTCTCCGTCATCAGCGCGCCGCCTCGAGCAGCCGGGCCTTGTCGCGCTCCGGGTTCACCATCACCATGGCCGCGAGAGCGCCGAGGATCGCGAAGACCCCGAAGATCTGGAAGGCCCTGGCGAACCCCTCGGCCGGGGTGGCCGCGGCATCGACGATCACGCCGGTGACGTACGGCGCTATCAGGCCGCCGATCGCCATCAGGGCCAGGAAGATCCCGAGCGTGTTGGCCATCTGGCGCGGCCGGACGACCTCGGAGACCGCGGAGTTGAACAGCGGGAAGACGCTGGCGCCGAACGCGTAGCCGACCGAGACGACGACCACGGCCACGACGGGCGCGCCGAGGTAGGGCACCACCGTCATCGCGAGGCCGCACACGAGCAGGCCGGCCGCGGGCACGATGCCACGGAGCACCCGCGAGGTCGCGCCCCGGGCGAGCAGCCGGTCGCCGACGCCGGAGAGCAGGAACATCACGACCAGGCTGGCGATGCTCGGGAAGGCGAACATCGTGCCCGCCTGGACCTGGCTGTAGCCCAGGCCGAGCTCGAAGTAGGACGGCAGGAAGGTCAGTACGACCGTGACGAGTGCATACATCGACATCACCGCGAGGGCACCTCCGACGAACGTCGGCGTGGTGAGCACCGCCCGCCACGGCGAGACCGGCTCGTCGTCGTCCGGCGCGGGGCTTGCCTTGTCGGTGCCGTAGGGACCGACCCGCCAGGTCGGCAGCCAGCACGCGGCCCACACCACTCCCACGACGGCGAGCACCAGGAACGCGGCCCGCCATCCCTGGGTCGCCATCAGGATCGCGAGGACCGGTGCGATCGCGATCTTGGCGATCGACGCGGAGGCGGTGATGCACGCGGCGGGCAGGCCGCGCTTCTCCCGCGGGTGCCAGGAGAACACCGAGGTGTGCACGAGCGCGCTCGACGGGCCCTCGAGGAACCCGAGCAGCATCCTGCTGAGCAGCAGCACCGAGAACGTCGCCGAGAGCACCAGCGGCAGCATCGCCACGGACCAGCCGATGGCGAGGACCACGAGGGCTAACTTCAGCGTCATCCAGCGGTTCAGCGGGCCGGCGAAGAAGCCACCGATCGTGAAGGCCAGGAAGAACGCGCTCCCGACCAGACCGATCTGCGATGCGCTCAGCCCGAGCTCCCTCGCGAGCGGCTGGGCGGCGAGGCCGAACACGGCCTTGTCGGCCCAGTTGACGACGTAGAGCGAGACCAGCAGGCCGGTGAAGCCCCACGCCTCGGCGCGCGACTCACCCGCCTGAGTGTCGGCGCCCGAGGAGGCGGTGAGATGGGTTGCGGTCACGGTTGTCTCCTTCGCAGAACCACAGGGATCGCTGCCGTGACGGGCCGGTGTGCGGGCCGTCGTCGGGCGGCATCACCATGGTTGTGGCGACGGGTCCGGCACCGCAAAGACTCTTCGGCTAACCGATCGATAGGCGCTACCTATGACGACCGTCACACGTCGGCCATCGCTGGACCGACGCGCGAGAAGCGCCGCCGGCGGCTCCTCAGGCGCCGATGAAGTCGGGCCTCCGGCGCTCGAGGAAGGCCGCCCGGCCCTCGGCGAACTGCCGGCCCGCGAGCAGCTCGACCTGGAGGTCGGCCTCCGCTTCGAGTACGCCGTCGAGGCTCTGGTCGGGCTGGTCGAGGAGGCGCCGGGTGCCGGCCACCATCGGCGCGGAGAGGTCGGCCAGCCGCGAGGCCAGCTCGACGGCGTGGTCGAGGGCGGTGCCGTCCTCGACGACGGTCTCGACCGCTCCGATCCGCTCGGCCTCGGCCGCGTCGAAGGTGCGTACGGTCAGGAGCAGCTCGCGCGCCCTCCCCTGCCCGACGCGCCGCGGGAGCGTGTAGGCGAGACCGGTGTCGGGGCCGAGCCCGATCTTCCCGAAGGACGTCGAGAAGGTAGCCGAGCGGCCGGCGACCACCAGGTCGCAGGCGGCGGCCAGGGCGAGGCCGAGGCCGTACGCGCCGCCCTCGACCGCCGCGACGAGCGGCAGGTCGCCGGTGACCAGCTGGCGTACGACGGCGTTGACGACCTCGAGCCGCTGCCGGGCGACGTCACGGTCCTGCGACATCGACCGGATGTCGCCGCCCGCGGAGAACACCGAGCCCGCACCGGTCAGGACGACGGCACGCGCCTCCTGCTCGGCAGCCCGGAGCGCGGTGAGCAGGTCCAGCCGGTCGGCGAGGTCGAGCGCGTTGCGGCGCTCAGGGCGGTCGAGGGTGAGGATCCGGACGTGGCCACGGTCCTCGACCCGGACGGCCCCGGTGCGCTCCCCCGAGCTCATCCCTGGAACTCCTTGACCATCTGCTTGGCGATGATCAGCTTCTGGATCTCGCTGGTGCCCTCGTAGAGGCGGAACAGCCGCGCGTCGCGGTAGAACCGCTCGACCGGCACCTCGCGCATGTAGCCGAGGCCGCCGTGGATCTGGACCGCCCGGTCGGCGATCCGGTCGACCGCCTCGGTGCAGAACAGCTTGCACATCGAGGGTGCCGTCCGCCGGTCGCTGCCGTCGTCCCAGCTGCGGGCGGCCTCGAGGACCATCGCGCGACCGGCGTACGCCTCGGTCCGGCTCTCGGCGAGCATCGCCTGGATCAGCTGGAACTCCGCCAGCTTCTGGCCACCCTGGCCGTTGGTCGTGGCGTGGCGCAGGCTCTCCTCGATCAGCCGGTCCGCGAGCCCGACGGTCAGCGCCGCGATGTGCAGCCGGCCCTTGGCCAGCGAGCGCATCGCCGCGGAGAAGCCTTCGCCCTCGACCTCGCCGACCAGGTTCTCGGCAGGCACCCGGGCACCGTCGAAGAAGATCTCGGAGGTCGCGGCGCCGCGCTGGCCCATCTTGTGGTCCCGCGGACCGACGGTGACGCCGGGGGTGTCGGTCGGCACCACGAACACCGAGATGTTCTTGGCGCCCTCGGCGAAGTCGCCGGTACGGGCGAAGACCATGAGCAGGTCGGCCCAGATCGCGTTGGTGATGAAGCGCTTCTGCCCGCTGATGACGTACTCGTCGCCCTTGCGGACGGCGCGGGTGCGCAGGCCGCTCGGGTCGGAGCCGGCCTCGGGCTCGGTGAGCGCGAACGAGGCCACCAGCTCGCCGCTCGCCAGCCCGGGCAGGTAGCGCTGCTTCTGCCGCTCGGTGCCGCAGTTGACCAGCACCTGACCGGCGATCCCGTTGTTGGTGCCGAACATCGAGCGGAACGACGGCGTCGTCCAGCCGAGCTCCATCGCCAGCCGGACCTCCTCGGACATGGTGAATCCGAGACCGCCGTACTCCTCGGGGATGGCGTAGCCGAACAGCCCCATCGCCGCGGCCTGCTGCCGGATCCGGTCGGGGATCTGGTCGGTCTCCTCGATCTCGTCCTCGGCCGTGACGACCTCCTTGCGGACGAACGCGCGGACGGCGTCGAGGATCGAGGTGAACTCGTCGGGCTCCATGGGTGCTGCTCCTTCGTGCGAGGGGTTCAGGGCCGGGTCAGGGCTGGGTCAGGGCGTGGGAACGGGTACGTCGCCGGGCCGCCCGACCACACCGGCGGCTGCCATCCTGTCGATGCTGCCGGCGTCGAGGCCGAGCTCGGCGAGCACCGCATCGGTGTGGGCACCTAGCTCGGGGATCGCGCCCATCGGCAGCTCGACGTCACGGAACGTCATCGGCGGCAGGACGCCACGGACCGGCCCCGAGGGGGTGTCGACCTCGCGCCACCGGTCGCGGCCGGTGAGCTGCGGGTGGTCGACCAGGCCGGACATGTCGTTGATCTGGGCGGCGGGCACGCCGGCGGCGGCGAGCCGGGCGTCGAGGTCGGCGGTGGCGAAGCCGCGGGTGTGCTCGGCGACGACCGCGTCGCACTCCTCGCGGTGCTCGACCCGCAGCGGGTTGGTGGCCAGCCGGGGATGGTCGGCGAGATCGGGCCGCTCGAAGACGTCGGACACCAGCGCCCGCCAGCCGCGGTCGTTCTGGACGCCGATCAGGATCTCCCCGTCGGCGGTCGGGTAGGCGTCGTACGGCGCGATCGAGGCGTGGCTGAGCCCCATCCGGGGGATCTGCCGGCCGCCGTACATCTGCATGTACATCGGGTGTCCGAGCCACTCGACGGTCGCGTCGAACATCGACACGTCGACGATGCCGCCCTTGCCGGTGCGCTCGCGGCGGAACAGGGCCGCGACGATCGCCTGGCTCGTGTAGAGGCCGGCGGCGATGTCGGAGCTGGGGACGCCGGTCTTGGTCGCGGTCTCCGGGGTGCCGGTGACCGAGATCAGCCCGGACTCGGCCTGGATCAGCATGTCGTACGCCTTGCGGTCCCGCAGCGGGCCGCCGGTGCCGTAGCCCGAGATGCCGGCGACGACGAGCCGCGGGTGCCGTTCGGCGAGCTCCGCCGCGCCGAGCCCGAGGCGCTCGGCGGCACCGGGCGCGGCGTTCTGCAGGAACACGTCGGCACGCGCGACCAGCCGGCGGGCGAGCTCGGCGCCGTCGGGCGACTTCAGGTCGAGCGCCACCGACTCCTTTCCGCGGTTGAGCCAGACGAAGTGCGAGGCGAGGCCGTGCACCGCGTGGTCGTAGTTGCGGGCGAAGTCACCCTCGCCCACCCGCTCCAGCTTGATCACGCGGGCACCGAGGTCCGCGAGGTGGCGGGTGGCGAGCGGGGCCGCGACGGCCTGCTCGAGGGCGACCACGGTGATGCCGTCCAGCGGCAGCAGGTCGGTGGTCATGCAGAAGAGCATGGCCTGACTTCTTATGCCCGTCCAATACCTAATGCTTGGCTGATTGTTCCAACTAATGCAACAGTTGTCCTTATGGACCTGCACCACCTCGAAGCGTTCCTGGCCGTCGCCGAGGAGCTGCACTTCGGCCGAGCGGCCGAGCGGCTGCACATCGCCCAGCCGCCGCTGAGCCGCACGATCAAGCAGCTCGAGCGCGACCTCGGCACCCAGCTGTTCGACCGCACCACCCGGAGCGTCCGGCTGACCTCGGCCGGCGAGGCCCTCGTGCGACCCGCCCAGGACGTCCTCGAGGGCATGCGCACCGCGCGCCGGGCGGTGCGTTCGGCGGGCCGGGGCGAGACCGGGCGGGTCCGGATCGGGTTCGCCGGCCCCTCCTCCCACGTGCTGGTCGGACAGCTCGGCCGGATCGTGCGCGAGCAGCATCCCGGGATCGAGCTCATCCTGCAGAGCACCACCTACAACTACGAGGCGCTGCGCTCGCTGCAGGACGGCGAGCTCGACCTGGCGATCGCCCGGTGGCGGATCGAGCCCCAGGGGCTCGCGCACCGCGTGATCGCCGTCGAGCACTACGTGCTCGCCGTTCCCGCCGGCCACCGGCTGGCCGGGCGCGAGCAGGTCAGCATGGCGGAGTGCCGCGACGAGCCGTTCGTCGCACTGCCCGCCGACCCGGGCTCCAGCGTGCGTGACGCCTTCATCGAGACGGCCTCCCAGGCCGGCTTCGTACCGAACATCGTGCAGACCGCGCCGGACAGCTGGACCGCGGTCGCGCTGGTCGCGGCCGGAGTCGGCATCACGTTCACGCTCGACACCGCGCTCGCCAACGTCGTCCAGACCGGCATCGAGGTGGTCCGGGTGACCGAGTGCGATCGCCCCACCTTCCAGCAGCTCGCCTGGCGGCAGGAGGACCGGAGCCCGGCGCTGCACGCGGTGCTGCGCGCCTCGGAGGAGGCGCTGCCGACGCCGGACCTGCCCTCGACCCTGCCTTCTACCCTGCCCTCCTGACCACGGTCAGGGGGCGGTCGCGACCTTCACGAGACCGACCTGCGACGCGGTGGCGACGTGGCGACCGGCCGCGTCGAACAGCTCGCCGACGCCGTGGGCACGCCCGTGGGCGATCGACTCCACCCGGCAGTCGAACTGGTGCCACTGGGTCAGATCGGCGGCGGCATGGAACGTCAGCGCGTGGGTCAGGCTGAGGATCCGGGCGCCCGGCTTGTGCCGTGCTGACCCGAGCGCCAGGAACGAGGCCTCCAGGATGCTCATGTCACTCACGTAGGCGACCAGCGCCGCCCGCAGGACCGCGTCGTCAGGCAGCGGGCCGGTCGCCCGGAAGAAGGTGGTCTGCCGGTCGTTCGGCTCGGCGAGGGTGAAGTACGGCGGGGCCACCGCGTGCCGGAAGTGGATCGGTCGCCGAAGCCGCCACCAGGGCGGGATCCGCTCGTCGGAGCCGAACCTGTCGGCGTGGTCCGGCAGCGTCTCGGGGTCGGGCGCGGGCGCCCGCCGGGCGGAGCTGTAGGAGGGCAGGTCGTCACGGACCGTCGCCCACCGCGTGACCGCGCCGAACAGCTCCTCCCCCGCGTCGTCGAGCAGTCGGCTGCGCCGGGTCGCCAGCGACGGTGCGTCCGAGACGACGGTGACCTCCCAGTGCAGCGGCCGGTCCGTCGGCACTCCGCCGACGAAGTCGGCCTGCAGGCTGATGATCCGCTGGTCGGCCCGGATCCCACGGCCGGCGGCGACCAGCGCCTGAGCCAGGAGGAGGCCTCCGAAGAGCCTGCCGGCGGGATGCGGCTGAGGTTGCCCGATCCAATGACTGACCCGGCCGGTCGGCTCGTCGACGCAGCTCAGGTCGAGAAGGTCGAGCAGCTCGTCGAGGGTCAGGGCAGCACGAGTGTCAGCGGCAGGAGAGGCAGGGTCCACGCGGCTCATTGTGCCGTCGTTTGTCATCACTTTCGATATCTGTCTCGAACTATTCATACGTATCCGTCAACAGTGAGCGGCGGAAGAAGTATTGGAGTTCGGCACGCGGCTGGCGGCAGGCTGGGACCACTGACCACCCCCTGCCCGCCCCCGAGGAGCCCCCATGGCCACGCCCGACAAGGTCACCGATCTCACCTCGGCGGTGGCCGCCCACGTACGCGACGGCATGACGGTCGCGCTGGAGGGCTTCGGCCACCTGATCCCGTTCGCGGCAGGCCACGAGATCATCCGGCAGGGTCGTCGGGACCTGACGTTCTGCCGGATGACCCCCGACCTGCTGGCCGACCAGATGATCGCCGCCGGCTGCGTCTCGAAGCTCGTGGCCTCGTTCTTCGCCAGCGGTTCGGCGGGCTCCCTGCACGAGGTCCGGCGCCGCGTGGAGAGAGCCGATCCAGCGCCGCTCGAGGTCGAGGAGTACAGCCACTACGGCATGGTCTGCCGCTACCAGGCCGGCGCCTCCGGGCTGCCGTTCTTCCCGCTCCGCTCCTACGCCGGCAGCGATCTGCCGAAGCTCAACCCACGGATCCGCAAGGTCGCCGATCCCTACGGCGGACCCGACATCTACGTCGTGCCACCGCTGCGCCCGGACGTGACGATCCTCCACGCCCAGCGCGCCGACCGCTCCGGCAACGTCCAGATGTGGGGCATCGTCGGGGCCCAGCAGGAGGCGGCGTACGCGGCCGAGACCGTGATCGTGACCGTCGAGGAGATCGTCGAGGAGGACGTGGTCCGCTCCGACCCGAACCGCACCGTCCTGCCCTCGCACGCGGTCACCGCGGTGGTGGAGTGCCCCGGCGGCGCCCACCCGTCCTACACGCAGGGTCACTACGACCGTGACAACGCCTTCTACCGGGAGTGGACGCCGATCAGCCGCGACCGGGAGGCGGTGCTCGGCTGGCTCGAGGAGTGGGTGCACGGCGTCCCCGACCGGGAGGCGTATCTCGACAAGCTCGGCGCAGAGCGCTGGGCCGGGCTCGGTGTCGCTCCCCGACCCTCGCAGCCCGTCGACTTCGGCCGCCGCCGGGTGGCCGCCCAGGAGGCATCATGAGTACGCCGCTCTCGGACGTTGCTCCGGCCAGCACCGAGTTCCTGGCCGCGGTCGCCGCTCGGCAGCTGGTCGGCAAGCACCGGGTCTTCGCCGGCGTCGGGCTGCCGACGCTCGCCGTCGACCTGGCCCGCCGCACCGTGAACCCCGACGTCGAGCTGGTCTACGAGTCGGGGATCTGCGGCGCGCAGCCGGAGGGACTGGCGGAGGGCATCGCCGACTCGGTGCTGGTCTCCGGGGCCGCCGCGGTGCTGAGCATGCCCGCGCTGTTCGGCTACGTGCTGCAGCGCGGCCACGTCGACGTCGGCTTCCTCGGCGCGGCCCAGGTCGACCGCTGGGGCAGCCTCAACACCAGCTTCATCGGCGACTGGGACAAGCCGACCGTCCGGCTCCCCGGCGCCGGCGGCGCCGCGGAGATCATGCCGAACGCCGGCGAGTGCGTGGTGGTGCTGCGTCGCCACGACCCCGGTGCCCTGCCGGCGGAGCTCGACTTCTGCACCTCGCCCAGCCCGGTGCGCGCGCATCAGGAGGACCCGCGGATGGTGCCTCCCGGCCACGGGGTCTCGACCGTGATCACCCCGATGGCGGTGCTGCGCCGCCCCGACAAGCTCGGCGAGCTCGAGATCAGCGAGGTCCACCCCGGCCTCACCGTCGACGACGTCCGCGCCGCGACCGGGTGGAACATCCCGGTCGCCGAGGACGTACGCGAGACCGACCGGCCCACCGTCGAGGAGGTCAGGCTGCTCCGCGACGAGATCGACACGGTGCGGCTCTACCTCCGATGAGCCCGTCCACCCTCACGTACGAACCCCGCCGGACGGCGTACGTCGCCCTGCTGGCGTGCTCCACGCTCGGCACCCTGTCGAGCACGATCATCAGCGCGCCGATCAACGTGATCGCGCACGCGATCGGGGCCTCGCCACGCGGGATCGTCTTCGCGGTCAGCGCCTTCACCCTGGCGATGGTCGTCTTCGCCCCGATCTCGGGCTGGATGTGCCAGCGGTTCGGCTCCCGATGGGTGCTCGCCGGGTCGCTGCTGCTGATGGTGGCGGCGCAGGCGGGTGCCGCGTTCAGCCAGGGGCTCGCGTTCCTGGTCGTGATGCGCGCCCTGCAGGGGATCGCGTGCTCGGCGGTGCCGCCCGCGATCCAGCAGGTGCTCGGCCGGCACTGGGCCGGCAACCGGGCCCGGGTGATGGCCGCCTGGGCGGCCGCGATCGGCGTCGGCCAGGCGCTCGGCCCGCCGCTGGGCGGTCTGGTCGCCGACACGCTCGGCTGGCGGTGGGTGTTCCTCACCCATGCCTCGCTCAGCGCGGTGCTGCTGGTGCTGTGCCTGACCGTCGTCCCTGACGTCCCGCCGTCCGACGCCCCGCTCCACGTCAGCGGCATGGCGACGCTTCTGGTCGGGGTCGGTGCCCTCGTCGGCGCCGTCAGCTGGCTGGGGCAGCACGGCGAGGTCGCGGTGGCGGCCGCGATGGCGGCCGTGGGCGTGCTCGCCCTGGTCGTGCACAGCCGGCTCGGGCGCACCAGCGCCGGGCCGTTCGTACCGCCCGGCCTCCTCACCGAGCGGAGGTTCGTCGCGAGCACGATGGCCGCCGGAACGGTGATGGGCTGCCTCGGCGTGGCGATCGTCGCCACTCCCCTGCACCTGGGCCGTGACCTCGGCCTGGGGCCGGGACACATCGGCGTCACCATGCTCGCGCTGGCCCTGGCGATGACGCTCGCCGCACCGCTCTCCTCCCGGATCACCGAACGGTTCACCGCCCGGCGCACCCTGCGCGGCGGGCTGGTGCTGCTCGCGCTCGGCCTGCTCGCGCTGCCGCTGGCCGCGACCGCCTCCGGGTCCGGCACGGTCGTCGGGCTCACCGTGGCCGCGCTGGTGCTGACCGGGGCTGCGATCGGTGTCGTCCAGGCGACCTCGGCACTCGGCCTGATGACCTCGCCGGCGGCCGCCGACGGGGTCGCGCTCGGGATCCACAACATGCTCCGCTTCACCGGCCTCGCCATCGGCTACTCCTGGGTCGCGATCGCCTACCCGACCGGAAATCTCTCGCTCGTCTACGGCGTGCCGGTCGCCGCGGTCGCCCTGACCTGGGCGATGGCCGGTCCCGGCCCTGCCGCCCCCTCCCAGCCCGTTACCGAAAGGGTGCTCCATGACCACCGCTGACCCCGCTACCGCCCCGCTCGCCGGCCCGCTCGCGGGCCTGAGAGTCGTCGAGGTGTCGAGCTTCGTGGCGACGCCGCTGTGCGGCACCACCCTGGCGCAGCTCGGCGCCGAGGTGATCCGCGTCGAGCCGCTCGAGGGCGCACCGGACCGAACCCGATGGCCGCTCAGCGACGACGGCGCCAGCCTCTACTGGAACGGGCTCAACCCCGGCAAGAAGGCCATCGCCGTCGACTGCACCCACCCCGAGGGACGGCAGCTGGTCTCCGACCTCGTCGTCTCGGGCGGCCCGTCCGGCGGCATCGTGGTCACCAACACCGAGCGCTGGACCGAGCTCGGGTACGCCGCGCTGCGCGCCCGCCGCGACGACGTCATCCACGTGCTCCTCACCGGCCGCCACGACGGCGGGACCGCCGTCGACTACACCGTCCAGGCCGGCACCGGCTTCCCGCTCGTGACCGGCCCGGAGGAGCATGCGGCACCGGTGAACGGCGTGGTCCCGGCCTGGGACCTCGCAGCCGGGCTCCACCTCGCGACCGGTCTGCTGGCCGCCGAGCGCCGGCGCACGGTCACCGGCGAGGGCGCCGAGGTGCGGGTCGCGCTGGAGGACGTCGCCCTCGCGGTCGCCGGCAACCTCGGCTACCTCGCCGAGGCGCAGCTGCGGCCGGCCGGCGAGCGCGGCTCGATCGGCAACCACGTCTACGGCACCTTCGGCCGCGACTTCACGACCGCGGACGGCGACCGCTTCATGCTGGTGGCCCTCACCCCGCGGCAGTGGTCGGACCTGCTGGGCATCACCGGCCTCGGCGACGCGGTGGCCGCGCTCGCCCGCGCACTCGAGGCCGACTTCTCCGACGAGGGCGCTCGGTTCCGGCACCGCACGGTGCTCGGCGGCCTGGTCGCCGCCTGGTTCGAGCAGCACGAGACGGCGTACGTCACGAAGGCTCTCGCGCAGACCCGGATCCTGTGGTCGCCCTACCGCAGCTTCCGCGACCTCGCCGCCGACGACGCCCGGCTGCTGCGCGAGCACCCGCTGTTCTCGACGATCGACCAGCCCGGCGTCGGCGAGCTGCTCGCCCCGGGCGCGCCGATCACCGTCGACGGCCGGCGGAGCGCACCCCGGCCGGCGCCCGCCGTCGGACAGGACACCGGTGAGGTGCTCGCCGGCGTTCTCGGGCTGCCCAGCGACAGACTGGACGACCTGATCGGTCGCGGTGTCATCGGCAACCGCGAGATGGTGGTCCGATGAGCGAGCGCCAGCGAGTGATCATCAGGTCATTCATCGGGCGGCGTCCGTATTCTGGCGCTCGCGCTACGGAGGTCGCCCGATGAGCACCGTAGAGACCGCACGCACCTGGCTGTTCGTACCCGGCGACCGACCGGAGCGGTTCGCCAAGGCGGCCGCGGCCGGCCCCGACGTGGTCGTCCTCGATCTCGAGGACGCGGTCGCCCCGGCGTCCAAGGACGCGGCCCGCGGCCACGTCATCGGCTGGCTCCCCCGGGCCGAGGTCACCGTGGCGGTGCGCGTCAACGCCGCCGGCTCCGCCTGGCACGACGCCGACATCGCCGCGTTGGCGGCCCTCGACGCTCCGACGACCGTGGTGCTGCCGAAGGCCGACAGCCCCGAGATCGTGGCGACCGTCCTGGCCGCGCTCCCCGACCGTTCCGCAGTCGTGGCGCTGGTCGAGACCGCGCTCGGCATCGCGCGAGCCATCGACCTGGCCCGCTCCCCCGGAGTCGTACGCCTCGCCTTCGGCAGCTACGACCTGGCCGCCGAGCTCGGCGTCGACCCGGAGCACGCCCCGGCGCTGGCGTCCGCCCGCGGCCAGCTGGTGCTCGCCTCCGCGATCGGCGGCCTGGCCGGACCGATCGACGGCGTCACCGGCGACGTACGCGACCACGAGCGGCTGACCGCCGACATCACCGCGGCCGCGGCTCTCGGGTTCGCCGGCAAGCTCTGCATCCACCCCGGCCAGGTGGCCCCCACCGCCACCGCACTGGCCCCCACCCCCGACGAGGTCGCCTGGGCCGAGCGTGTCCTGGCCGCCGCGACCGAGGATGGCGTCGCCCTCGTCGACGGCCGGATGGTCGACGCCCCCGTCGTCGCCCGCGCCCGCCGCATCGTCTCCCTCACCCGACCCAACCCAGGAGCAGCCAGATGAGCAGCCTGACCCCTGACGAGCAGGACATGGTCCGGCTCGTCGCCGACTTCGTCGACGAGCGCGTACGCCCCCGGGTGCGCGAGTTCGAGGCCGACGACATCTACCCCGAGGAACTCATCGAGGAGATGAAGAAGCTCGGCTTCTTCGGCCTCCTGGTGCCCGCCGAGCACGGCGGCGTCGACGTGAGCACGGCCTGCTTCGCGCGGGTGACCGAGGAGCTCGCCCGTGGCTGGATGAGCCTGGCCGGCGCGATCGGCGGGCACTCGGTGATCAGCTACCTGGTGCGCCACTTCGGCACCGCTCAGCAACAGCAGGACTACCTGCCCCGGATGGCCGACGGCAGCCTGCGCGCCACGATGGCGCTGACCGAGCCGTCCGGCGGCAGCGACCTGCAGGGCATGCGTACCTTCGCCGACGCCGAGGGCGACGACCTCCTCATCACCGGCTCGAAGACCTGGATCTCCAACGCCCAGCACGCCGGCCTGATCGGGCTGCTCTGCATCACCGACCGCTCCGCGAAGCCCGCGCACCGGGGCATGAGCGTGGTGCTAGTCGAACCCGGCGACGGGCTCACCGTCTCGGGCAAGATCCCCAAGCTCGGCTACCGCGGCGTCGAGGCCTGCGAGCTCACCTTCGACAAGATGCGCGTCCCGGCGACCGCCGTCCTCGGCGGTACGCCCCACCTCGGCTGGGGCCACATGATGCGCGGCCTCGAGGTCGGCCGGATCCAGGTCGCCGCCCGCGCCGTCGGCGTCGGCCAGGCCGCGCTCGACGACGCGCTCTCCTACGCCCAGACCCGGGAGAGCTTCGGCAAGCCGATCTGGAAGCACCAGTCGGTCGGCAACCTGCTCGCCGAGATGGGCACCAAGATGCGCGCCGCCCGGCTGATGACCGTCGACGCGGCCGAGCGGCTCGACGCCGGCGACCGCGCCGACATGGAGGCCGGGATGGCCAAGCTCTTCGCCTCGGAGGCGGCCATGCAGGTCGCCCTCGACGCGGTGCGGGTGCACGGCGGCTACGGCTACTCCAAGGAGTACGACGTGGAGCGCTACTTCCGCGACGCCCCGCTGATGATCGTCGGCGAGGGCACCAACGAGATCCAGCGCAACGTGATCGCCGCCCAGCTGGTGGCGCGCAACCAGAAGGGTAAGAACTGACATGGCACTTCTCCAGAACCGGACCGCGGTCATCACCGGCGGCGCCCAGGGCATCGGCCTCGCCGTCGCCGAGCGCTTCGTGGCGGAGGGGGCCCGGGTGGTGCTGGCCGATCTCGACGGCGCCGCCGCCGAGGCCGCCGCCAAGGAGCTGGGCCCGGACGTGGCCACCGGCATCGCCTGCGACGTGGTCAGCGCCGAGGACGTGGAGCGCGCTCTCGAGACCGCGGTCGCGACGTACGGCTCGCTCGACATCGTCGTCAACAACGCCGGCATCACCCGCGACGCGACCATGCGGAAGATGACCGAGGACCAGTTCGACCAGGTCATCGCGGTGCACCTGAAGGGCTGCTGGCACGGCACCCGGCTCGCCGCCGCCCGGATGCGCGAGCAGAAGTCCGGCGCGATCGTGAACATCTCCTCCATCTCCGGCAAGGTCGGCATGGTCGGGCAGACCAACTACTCCGCCGCGAAGGCCGGCATCGTCGGGCTGACCAAGGCCGCCGCCAAGGAGATGGCCCACCACGGCGTCCGCGTCAACGCGATCCAGCCCGGTCTGATCCGCTCCGCGATGACCGAGGCGATGCCGCAGCGGATCTGGGACGAGAAGATGGCCGAGATCCCGATGGGTCGCGCCGGCGAGCCGGCCGAGATCGCCAACGTCGCGCTCTTCTACGCCTCCTCGCTCTCCTCGTACATGACCGGCACGGTCGCCGAGGTGACCGGCGGAAGGTTCATGTGAGCTGGCGGCCGCGGCGGGTGACGTCGGTCGAGACCCTCGAGGCGGGTCCGGCCGGCGCCCTCGGCGCGCTCCTCGACAGCGGCGCTCCGGTGCCGGTCGCCGGGGACGTACTCCCGCCGCTGTGGCACTGGGTCGCGCTTCCGCGCTGGCCGGTGTCCTCGGTCATCGGCGTCGACGGTCACCCGCGCCGCGGGGACTTCCTGCCGCCGATCGACCTGCCCCGGCGGATGTTCGCCGGCGGCGAGGTGACCTTCCACGGCGACCTCCGGGTCGGCGCCGAGGTCGTCCGCGAGTCCGAGGTCGTCTCCGTCGAGGAGAAGGACGGCCGCAGCGGCCGGCTGGCGGTCGTCGAGGTGCTCACCCGCCTGGTCGACGCCGAGCGCGACGACCTGCTCGTGGAGGAACGGCAGAACCTGATCTACCGCGACGCCGCACCTGCGCCCTCGTCGTTCCCGGACCCCGAGCCCGCAGTCGTCGACCCCGCCGGCCCACCGCTGGTGCCCGAGGACGACGGCTGGCGCTTCGTCACCGACCCGACGCTGCTGATGCGGTTCAGCGCGGCGAGCGCCAACCCGCACCGGATCCACTACGACTGGCCCTACGCCACCCGGGTCGAGGGCTATCCGGGCCTCGTCGTGCACGGCCCGCTCTCGACCCTGGTACTCGCAGAGGCGATCCGGCTGGCCCACCCCGACCGGGCCGTACGCCTCCTGAGGCATCGCAACACCGCTCCGCTGTTCTGCGGAGACCCTGCCCTCGTGAGCATCGACCGACCTGCCCCCGACACCGCCGAGGTGGCGCTGCGGCGCCCCGACGGCACCGCGCTGGCCGGCCTGAGGGCCGAGCTGGCGACCGCAACCCCGTGAAAGGCATCCACCCATGAACGACACCTCCCGCGACGTGGTCATCTGCGAGCCCGTCCGCACCCCGATCGGCCGCTACGGCGGCGTCTTCAAGGACCTGAGCCCGGTCGACCTCGGCGTCACCGCGCTGCAGGGCCTGCTCACCCGCACCGGCATCGACCCGGAGCGGATCGACGACGTCATCCTCGGCCACTGCTACCCCAACGCCGAGGCGCCGGCGATCGGCCGCGTGGTCGGGCTCGACGCCGGGCTCCCGGTCACCGTCGGCGGTCAGCAGGTCGACCGTCGCTGCGGGTCCGGGCTGCAGGCCGTCGCCAACGCGGTGATGCAGGTGGCCTCCGGCGCCAGCGAGATCGTGGTCGCCGGCGGCGCGGAGTCGATGAGCAACGTCGCCTTCTACTCCCTCGACATGCGCTGGGGCGGCGCACGCAGCGGCGTGCAGATCCACGACGGCCTCACCCGTGGCCGCCAGACCCCGGGCGGCCGGTTCCACCCGGTGCCCGGCGGCATGCTCGAGACCGCCGAGAACCTGCGCCGGGAGTACGCCATCGGCCGCGAGGAGCAGGACCGGCTCGCCGTCAGCTCCCACCAGCGGGCCGTCGCCGCCCAGCAGAGCGGCGTCTTCGCCGACGAGATCGTGCCGGTCACCGTGCCATCACGGAAGGGCGATGTCGTCGTCGACACCGACGAGCACCCCCGCGCCGACACCACGATGGAGTCGCTCGCGAAGCTGCGGCCGATCCTCGGCTCCTCCGACCCGGAGGCGACCGTCACCGCCGGCAACGCCAGCGGCCAGAACGACGCCGCCGCGATGTGCCTGGTCACCACCGCAGAGACGGCCGAGCAGCTCGGCCTGCGGCCGCTGGTCCGGCTCGTGTCCTGGGCCGCTGCCGGCGTACGTCCTGACGTGATGGGCATCGGCCCTGTCCCCGCCACCGAGGCGGCCCTCGCCAAGGCCGGCCTGACGATGGCCGACATCGACGTCATCGAGCTCAACGAGGCCTTCGCCGCCCAGGCGCTGGCGGTGATGCGCGAGTGGAAGTTCACCGACGAGGACCTCGAGCGCACCAACGTCCACGGCTCCGGCATCTCCCTCGGCCACCCCGTCGGCGCCACCGGCGTACGGATGCTCGGCACGCTCGCCCGCGAGCTGCACCGCCGCGAGGCCCGCTACGGCCTCGAGACCATGTGCATCGGCGGCGGCCAGGGCCTCGCGGCCGTCTTCGAGCGGATCGCCTGATGCGTACGTTCACCTCGATCGAGGCGATCGAGGCCGCTGTCGGCGAGGAGCTCGGCACCACGGACTGGGTGCAGATCACCCAGGACCGGGTGAACCGCTTCGCGGAGCTCACCGGCGACCAGCAGTGGATCCATGTCGACGTCGAGCGCGCCACCGCCTCCTCGTTCGGCGGCACGATCGCGCACGGCTACCTCACCCTGTCGATGCTGCCGGGCTTCTCCACCGAGCTCTACACGATCGCGGCCGGCTCGGCCCGGCTCAACTACGGGCTCGAGAAGGTGCGGTTCCCCGCACCGGTCGCGGTCGGCACCAAGATCCGGGCCACGCCGCGGATCAAGGAGGTCCGGGCGGTCCCGGCCGGGACCCAGGTGCTGGTCGCCTGGACCGTCGAGGCCGAAGGCGCCGAGCGACCGGTCTGCGTCGCGGAGAGCATCACGCTGGTCCTCCCCTGACACCTCACGAGGCCGCCGATCGTCCCTGTGGACGATCGGCGGCCTTGGCATGCCCGGAACTCATTGGGCTCAAGGGTGATATCAATGCCATCTACATTTGGTGTTGGACGTGCAATGGCGATCGTTCCTAGTGTGAACGCGGTCACACAGCATTCCGGTGCGTGACGACACACAATCCCCGGAGGAGCAGTCCCCATGACCCAGTCAACGCGCGTCCCCGACGAACGGATGGCCCGTAAGGCGGGCATCGCCGCGTTCGTCGGCACCACCATCGAGTGGTACGACTTCTACATCTACGGCACCGCGTCCGCTCTGGTCTTCGGGCCGCTGTTCTTCAGCAACGCCGAGCCCGCGGTCGCGACCCTGCTCTCCTTCGCGACGTTCGCCGTCGGGTTCCTGACCCGGCCGCTCGGCGGCGTGGTCTTCGGCCACCTCGGTGACCGGATCGGCCGCAAGCGCTCCCTGATCCTGACCCTGCTGCTCATGGGCGTCACCACCGTCGGCGTCGGCCTGCTCCCCACGCATGCCGCGATCGGCGCCGCCGCACCGGTGCTGCTGATCATCCTCCGGCTGCTGCAGGGCCTCGCCGTCGGCGGCGAGTGGGGCGGCGCGGTGCTGATCGCGACCGAGCACACCCGCCCCGACCGCGGCTTCCTGTTCGGCGCCTTCGCCCAGCAGGGCTCCCCCGCCGGCCGGATCCTGGCCACCCTCAGCTTCCTCGCCGTCACCGGCCTGCTCCCCGACGACGCCCTTCTCGAATGGGCCTGGCGACTGCCGTTCCTGGCCTCGGCCGCGCTGGTCGTGGTCGGGCTCGTGATCAGGCTCAGCCTCGAGGAGTCCCCGGCGATGAAGGACCTCCAGGAGCGCAACGAGGTCGTCCGGGTCCCGGTGATCGAGCTGTTCCGCAGCAACTCCCGCGAGCTGACCCTCGGCGTCTTCGGCATCCTGTGCGTCTTCGTGGTCGTCTACGCCCGCGACACCTTCGCGCTCTCCTGGGCCACCACCCACCTCGGCTTCGGGAAGGACTCCTTCCTGACGATCATCCTGATCGCCAGCCTCGTGCAGTTCTTCGTGCAGCCGTTCGGCGCGGTGCTCGCCACGCGCTGGAACCCGCGCACCCTGGTCACCGTCCTGCTGGCCCTCGAGATTCCCGCGCTCGCGCTGATGTTCGTGCTGATGGGCACCGGGAACTGGACGCTGGCGATGATCGGCGCGGTGCTGGCCACCATCCCCGACGTGATGTTCTACGCGATCATGGCCGGCATGCTCGCCCAGGCGTTCCCGGCCCGGGTCCGCTACACCGGCATCTCGGTGACGTACGGCCTCTCGGGGGCGCTGTGCGGGACGACGCCGATGATCCTGCAGTGGCTCCTCGACACCTCCGGCAGCATCGTGGTGCCGGTCGCCTTCGGTGTCGTGACCACCGTGATCTCGCTGTTCTGCTCCCGCGCACTGCTCGGCCGGAAGACCGCCGAGGCAGCGGCCGACGAGCCCGCGACGGTTCCCGCCGCGCGCTGATCCCTGACGCCTGATCGCCCTCAGTCGAGCGCCGCGAGGCGGAGCCCCACCTGGTGCTCGACGAGGGCGATCAGGCGTTCCTCGGTCGCCTCGGTCGGATCCTCGAGCCGCATCCTGAGCAGCTCCCGTCCCGACGCGTGCAGCAGACGGGCCACCATCTCCGGGTCGGGGGTGCTCGGGAAGACCGACTCCAGCCCCTGCCGGAGGAAGGCTCGTACGACGGCCTCGGACTCCTCGAGCCGGGCGTGCAGGGCCGGCGGCGCCCCCTGCGGCGGGAACAGGAACAGCCGCCAGGTCGCGCGCGAGGTCGCGAGCGAGTCGAGCGCCACCCGGAAGGTCCCCACGAAGACGGTCGACGGGTCCGAGAGGTCCAGCGCCGCGACCCCGGCGGCGAACTGCTCCCCGGCGCGGGCGAACTCGCGGTCGACGAGGGCGACGTAGAGCCCGGACATGTCCCCGAACTGCTGGTAGAGCACGGGCCGGGTCACGCCGGCCTCCTCCGCGACCCGGTTGGGCGTGGCGGCGTGGAACCCCTCGGCGTCGACGATCGTGAGCAGGACGTCGAGGATCTGCTCGCGGCGGTCCTGGCCGGTCATGCGCTTGCGGGTGGCTGTGGAACTCATTGCTTGACAGCCTAACTTTCAACCTGTCAGATAGGAACTAACAGACTGAAAGTTGAGGGTGATGACGACGACGCTCCACTACCCCGAGCTGGCCGAGCGGGTCCGCTCCCAGGCCGTCCTCCAGCCGCACATGTACGGCGACGTCGACCTGACCGCGACGCCCTACCGCTTCACCACCGACCCGGACGTACGCTCCTCGCTGCCCCGGGGCGTCGACGACCGAGCCGGCCTGCTCGCCGACGAGAAGGTCGTCGAGCTGATGCACTCCGCGACGATGCTCGGCGACGTCGTCGCCGATCCGTACGCCGCCCTGGTCGACGACCACGGCATGAAGGGCCTGATCCGGATGCTGTCCACCGCCTGTCGCGAGGGGGTCGACGCCGTCCCGGACGCACCCGAGGAGCTGCGCACGTTCATCGCGTCCATGGAGGTCGTGCCGGACTGGCTCGACATGGACCTGGTCGAGGAGGGCGCGCGGCACTCCCGGGTCAGCGCGGCGCTGTTCGCGCCGTTCATCATCCGCGGCGCGTTCCTCGCCACCTTCATCAACACCTACGCCGCCCTGCCGATGGCGCTGACCGGCGCGCTCTCCGACAAGCGGGCCGCACGCCGCGTCATCGAGACGAGCAGCTTCTTCGCCGTCACCACTCTGCCGGGCGCCCTCGACCGCTTCGGCGTCGGCTTCGAGACCACCGCACACGTACGCCTGATGCACTCCGTCGTCCGCTACAACGCGCTCAAGCGCTCGGCGAAGTGGGACCAGCAGGTCTTCGGCGTCCCCGTCCCGCAGGTCGACCAGATGCCCGCCGGCATGATCCCGATCTACATCCTGGCCACGGCCGCGGTGCGCCAGGGCCGCACCGAGTGGACCGCCCGCGAGCGCGCGATCCACGAGTTCGTCCGCTATCGCTGCTTCCTCATGGGGCTGCCCGAGGATCTCCTGCCCGCCGACCCCGAGGGCATCGTCCGGGTCTTCCACGCCCGGGCGGCGACGCTGCGCCACGACTTCGACGACGCCACCTGCGGAGAGCTGGTGCGCTCCACCCTCGCGGCCTACCTCCGCCCGGGACGTACGCCCTACGACCGGGTCGCCGACCGCGTCGAGCTCGCCTGGAGCCGGACCTTCTTCACCCAGGCGTTCGGCCGCGGCAGCGGGACGATGGGCGTCGATCTCGCCCTGCTCGACCGCGCCCTCGTCGCCGCGACCGCGCCCTTCGTCCTCGGCCGCTACGTCCTGGTCACCCGCGCCTGCTCCGGCCGGTTCCACGCGCCGTTCGACGCCTACACCCTCCGGGTGCTGCGCAAGCGGCTGACGGCGTACGGGGTCGACGAGGCGATGACCGAGGCGCACGGCACGATGGCCGGCTGAGGGAGGCCCGCGTAAGGGATTCCCTCACCACGGGGCGAGACTCCTCCAATGGCCGGTTGACCTGCGCGATTCCTAGTGTGCTGTGGTCCACACCACACCAGGAGACCGCATGACCGACACCACGGCACCGGAACGCACCACCCCTGCCCAGACCAGACGACTGGCCATCGGCGCCGGCGCCGGGACATCGCTGGAGTTCTTCGACTTCTCGATCTACACCGTCGCCTCGGCGCTGGTCTTCCCGGCCGTCTTCTTCTCCGGGGACACCGATCCCTGGTTCGCCTCGTTCATGAGCCTGGCGACCTACACCCTCGGCTACGTCGTCGCGCCGCTCGGCGCCGTCGTGATGGGCTGGGTCGGCGACCGCCACGGCCGGCGGAAGGCCATGCTCATCACCTTCTACCTGATGGGCGGCGCCACCGTCCTGATGGGCCTGCTCCCGTCGTACGCCTCGATCGGGGTCGCCGCACCGGTCCTGCTGATCGTGCTGCGGATGGTGCACGGGTTCTCCCGCGGTGGCGAGCTCGGCGGCGCCTCCGTGCTGGCCGTCGAGCACGCCCCGATCACCCAGCGAGCCGCGTACGGCGCCTTCGTGGCGCTCGGCTCGCCCCTCGGCGCGCTCCTCGCGAACCTCGCGTTCGTGCTCGTCTTCTACCTGCCGGCCAGCGCCGTGCAGAGCTGGGGCTGGCGCATCCCGTTCCTCGCCGGCGCCCTGGTCCTCCTGGTGGGCATCTGGGCCCGGCGCGCGCTCGAGGAGTCGCCGGTGTTCCAGGAGCTGGCCTCCGAGCAGACGGCTGAGCAGATCGCCCGGATCCCGATCTGGAACGTCCTGCGTGACAACTGGCGCCGCCTGCTGCTGGCCGCCGGCGCCAACATGGGGCTCAACGCGGTGATGTTCGTCCTGGCCGGCTTCATGCTCTCCTACGCCGCCTCCCCCGCCCCGCAGGGACTCGGCCTCGAGATCAAGTCGGTCCTGTGGTGCACGCTGCCCGGTCTCGCCCTGCACGCCGTCACCGTCGTGGCCGGGGCGAGGCTCTCGGACCGTCTCGGGCGCAAGCCGGTGATGCTCGCCGGCGCGGTGGCCGTCCTGGCGTACATGCTGGTCCTCTTCCCCATCGCCCAGCAGGGGACGCTGGCCTCGTGGGCGCTCGCCATCGCCGGCGGCTTCCTGCTGACCGGCTTCCTGTTCGGTCCGCTCATCACCTACCTCACCGAGCTGTTCACCCCGGAGCAGCGCCAGTCCGGTGCCGGGCTCGCCTACCAGGTCGGCGCGGTGCTGGGTGGTGGTCTCTCCCCCTCGATCGCCAACCGGCTCATCGAATGGACCGGCCAGGCGTCCTCGGTCGGCTACTACCTGGCCGCCGGGATGGCCGTGACCGTGGTGTGCCTGCTGGTGCTCCCCGAGACCGCGCCGGTCCGGACGAGGACGGGTCGATGAGCGACGAGCTGGAGGCGCTGCGGCGCCGGGTGGCGGTCCTGGAGGCGGAGGCGGAGATCCGCCGCCTCCAGGCCCGCTACATGTTCCTGTGCGACACTCCCTGCCCCGAGGCGGGCGTGTCCGACGATGCCCGGCGCATCGATCTCGTCATGGATCTCTACGCCCATGACGCCGTCTGGGAGGGCGTCGGGGAGTACTACGACGGCCAGTTCGGCCGGGCGGAGGGTCATGACCAGATCCGGGCCCACTTCGAGCGGTTCTGGTCGCCCGAGCGGACCCCGGCCCTGGTGCTGAACGCCCACTACCTGACCTCGGAGCAGCTCCACGTCGACGGCGACCGCGCCGAGGGGCAGTGGATCCACATGCAGCCCTGGCTGTACGCCGACGGCACCGCGCTGCTGCGCTCGAGCCGGCTCAACAACGCCTTCCGGCGCGAAGTCGACGGTCGATGGCTGATCACGCGCACGCGCACCGAGAACGTGTTCGTCGCGCCGCTGCCCGACGGCTTCGCCTCGGCGTACCCGTCGACGTCGGTGCTGATGGATCCGCCGCAGCGGGACTAGATGGTGACGCGGTACTGAAGGACGTCCCGGACGAGGGTGCCGAGGCTCTCGGCCTCGGTCTTCGCCTTGATCCGGGCCCGGTGCACGTCCACCGTCTTGACGCTGGTCCCGAGCTGGCGCGCGATGTGCTGGCTCGGGAGCCCGGCGACGACGAGGCGGAGCACCTCGCGCTCTCGCGGGGTGAGGGAGTCGATCCGGGCGGAGACGGCACGGCGGCACCGGTCCTCGGCGAAGCGCCGGGCCGCGACCGCCAGGTGCTCCTGGACGACCTCGAGCATCTTCTGCGGCTCGTAGGGCTTCTCCAGGAAGTCCACCGCGCCCTGGCGCAGGGCGCGCACCGACATCGGGATGTCGCCGTGGGCCGAGCAGAAGATCACCGGCGCGGGATACTCCCGCGCGACCAGCTGCTCCTGCAGCTGGAACCCGCTCAGCCCGGGCATCCGTACGTCGACGATGACGACGCTCGGCTCCTCCGGGTCCATCTCGTCGAGGAACGTCGGTGCGTCCGGGTAGATGAAGGCGGTGATGCCGACGCTCTCGAACAGGAACACCAGCGACTGCCGGAGGTCCTCGTCGTCATCGACGATGTGGACCACCGGAGCCACCGGGTCATCGGGCTGTGCGGAGTCGGACGGGTTCATGGGGCACCACCCTCACTCTAGGACCGGACCGATCCGGTCAGGTGTCGTTCCACCCAGGCAGCATGGCCGATCAGGTCGGTCTCGCCGCGGCCGGGGCCGATCAGCTGGACACCGAGCGGCAGCCCGTGGTCGTCGGTCAGTCCCGGGACGGTCACGGTCGGCAGGCCCATGGCCTGCCAGGCGCGGCTGAGCACCGGGTCGCCGGTGGCGTCCAGCCCGCGCGGGGCTGGCCCGGGAGCGGCTGGGCCGAGGATGACGTCGTAGGACGACAGCAGCCGGGCGACCATCTCCTCGCCGACGTCGACGACCTCGGACGCGGCCCGGTAGTCCACCAGGGACGTGGCGTCCCCGGTGCGGAGCAGCAGGGCGAGCTGCTCGCTGATCTCCTCGGCCCTGGCCAGCTCCGCGGCGCGCTCGCGGGCGGCCTCGAAGGCCATCACGACCGGGTGGGCGCGGGTCACGTCGGCGACGAGCCGCTCCTCGGGGAAGGTGTCCACGCTCGCCCCGGCCGTACGCAGCCGCTCGACCGCCGCGGCGAGCGCGGCCCGCATGGGCTCCTCGACGACGTCGAGCGGGTCGGCGGTCCAGAGCAGGATCCGGGGCGGACCTCCGAGAGCGCCCAGGTCCGGGGCGCCGGTGAACGCCGACCAGGCGAGGGCGAGGTCGGACACCGAGCCGGCGATGACGCCGTGGCTGTCCAGGCTCGGGCTCAGGCCGGTGACCCCGGTGACCGGGAACCGGCCGTGGCTCATGACCAGCGACGCGACGCCGCAGTAGGAGGCGGGCCTGGTCACCGAGCCGGCGGTCTGCGAGCCGAGCGCCAACGGCACCTGGCCGGACGCGACGGCGGCCGCCGATCCGCTCGAGGAACCGCCCGGGGTGTGCCCCGGCGCCGCGGGGTTGGCGGTCGGGCCGGGCGCGAAGAAGGCGAACTCGGTGGTCACGGTCTTCCCCGCCGGGAGCGCGCCGGCGGCACGCCAGGCCGAGACGATCGCCGCATCGGCCTGCGCGGGCGAGGCGTCGGAACGCACCGCGGCGCCGCAGCGGGTCGGCAGCCCGGCCACGTCGATGATGTCCTTGACGCCGAGCGGGATGCCGCCGAGCGGTCCCGGTCCGGGCACCGGGGGCGGGTCGGCGAGAGCCACCCAGGCGCGCAGCGCAGGGTCGGTCTCCGCCACCCGCTCGCGGAACCTGGCCCAGACCGCGCCGGTCGTGGTCCGCCCGGCTCGCAGGTCCTCGACCAGCGCGCGCAGCGACCACGGGGCCGCGCTCACGCCTCGTCCTCCCAGGTCGCGTCGGCCTCCCAGTAGTCCATGCCGCTGGCGCTCACCGCGTGCCGCCACCCCGAGGTACGCCGCAACGACGGCTCGATCTGCGCGGTGACGTCGTCGGCGGCGTCGGGGCCGTCGGCCGGGACCTGCCAGTGGACCCAGTTGAGCTCACGGCCCTCGGCGTCGTGGACGAAGAGGTCGACGTGGCGCCAGCCGTAGCCGTGCGTGTCGTTGTAGCACATCAGTGTCGTCCGCTCGGTCATCTGCGTCCCCTGCCTCAGGCGCTCGCCGCGACCGGCGTCGCGGGTGTGATCCGGTGGAAGCCGCGTTGGAAGTAGAGCAGCGCGCCGGCCTCGTCGTGGACGCTGACGTGGTCGACCTCGACGAAGAGCACGGTGTGGGTGCCCTGGGTGAACTCGGCCCCGACGCGGCCGACCAGGACGGCCGCCGCATCCTCGAGCACCGGCACCCCGTGCCGGTCGTGGTCCCATGCCGGGAGCGCGAACCGCTCCTCCATCGAGAGCCCGGTCGCGCCCGCGAAGTGCATCGCGAGCTCCTCGTGCTGGCGGCCGAGGACGTTGATGGCGACCCGGCGGTTCGTACGGAAGATGTCGTGGGTGTAGCTGGACTGGTTGACACACACCAGCAGCGTCGGCGGTGTGTCGGTCACCGAGCACACCGCACTGACGGTTATCCCGGCCCGCCCGCTGACGCCGTCGGTGGTGACGACGTTCACGGCGGCCGACAGGTTCGCCATGGCGGCGCGGAATTCACGCTGGTTCGTGGTGAGCTCGTCGGACATGTCTCGACGTTATGCCGGGCTCACGGCGCCGAGATATCGAGAGTTCCACCCCGCCCGCTGAGGATTTCCCCTAGCTGGCCGGCTCCTCGGCCAGGGGCAGCGCGAAGCCGAAGCGGGACCCGCCGGCGTCGCGGTGCTCGGCCCAGATGCTGCCGTGCTGGCGGGTGATGATCCGGTGGCTCAGCGCGAGGCCGATCCCGCTGCCCGCCTCCTTGCTGGTGAACGACTCGGCGAACGGGTCGCGCACGAAGCCCCGGCCGTGGTCGTCCACGGTGACCACGCCCATCCCGTCGGTGGTCCGCACGGTGACCTCGATCCGGCGTACGTCCCGGTCGCAGGCGGTCATCTCGTCGATCGCGTTGAAGCACAGGTTCATCACCACCTGCCCGGTGAGCACCTGCTCGCAGCGGACGAGAACGGGGGCATCACCCAGCTCGACCTGCAGGTCCACGTCGCTCGCGGCCGCCCGGAGCCTGATGAAGTAGAGGCACTCGCGGACCACCTCGTTGAGGTCGACGACCTGCTCGACCTGCTCGAGGTGGCCGACGAACGAGCGCAGCGCGCTGACGATGCCGGTCGCGCGGTCGATCTGCCGGGCGGCGCTGTCCAGGCCGTACGCCACCTGGTCGGCGAAACGCTGCGGCAGCTCCCCCGCCTGGGCCAGCGAGCTCGCGCGACCGCGGATCCCGGCGATGAAGTTGCCGGCCGCCGCCAGCGGCTGGCCGAGCTCGTGCGCGATCGCCATGGCCATGTCGCCCATCGCGTTGTAGCGGGCGAGGTAGTTCTCGTGACGCAGCTCGAGCTCGCGCCGCGCCTCGCCCCGGACCCGCTCGGAGACGTCGTGCAGGATCATCAGGTAGGCGTCGACCTCCTGGACGCGCAGCCGCTCGATGCTCCCCTCCAGCCAGATGGTGCTCGCGCCGTCACCGAGCAGCTCGAGCTGGACCGGCCCGACCGGCGCCGCACCCGCCGCGGTGTCCTCCCACGACACCGGCAGACCACCTCGCCGCAGCCGCCCGTACGTCGTCAGCGGATGTCCCGCCGGCGGGTCGTCGTCACCGGTCAGACCGATGTAGCCGAGCGCCGTGTCGGTGGCGAAGCGGACGGCGCCCACCTCGTCCAGCATGAACGCGACGGTCGAGGTGTGACGCGCGAGCGCGTCGACGTAGGAGGTGGTCAGCTTCAGCTCGCGCTCGACCTCCTGCTCCCGGGCGATGTCGCGGAACTGCACCATGACGGCCGGCCCCTGGGCGAGCTCGACGCGGACGGCGATGGCGTCGGTCGGGATGATCCGCCCGGACCGGGACCGGTAGTGCCACTCGATCCGGCTGGACCCGAGCTCGACGGCGTCCTGGAGCCAGGCCCGGCCGAGGACCCGGTCGTACTGCTGCGCCGAGCTGCTCATGTGGTTGGCCTTGAGCGGCCGGATCTCGGCGACCGTGAACTCGAGCATGTCGCAGGCCGCGCGGTTGGCCCACAGGATGTTCTTCGTTCCGGCGTCGTGGATCAGCACGCACATGCTGGAGGCGTCCATCATCGCGACGAAGTCTTCGGTCACCAGCTCGGGTGCCGCGGAGTCGACCTGCATACCGGCCAGCGTAGGAGCGCACCGCGGCCTGCGGCAGCCCCCGCCTCACGGGAGCGCTGAAGAAATCCCCTACGCCCCTGGGAGGGAATCCCCCGGCACCGCAGGCAATGACCAATCGACGCTGCCCGGGCCCGAACCTAGCGTCGGGGGCAGACCCGATCGATGAGGAGCAACCGATGGTCCAGACCCAGGAGAGCCGCCCAGCGACGGTCCCGCTCGAGGACGTCCTGGTGGAGCTCACCAGCCGCCGGCAGGAGTTCCGCGACCAGCGCTATGTGTCGCGGGACTTCGTGGCCCGGCTCAAGGAGACCGGTATCTACCGGGCCTCGACACCGAAGCGGTTCGGCGGCGATCCGCTGCCGCCCGCGGAGTTCCTGAGGCGGATCGAGCGGATCTCGGCGGTGGACGGCTCCACCGGCTGGGTCGCGAGCTTCGGCTCGGCGCTGGTCTACCTCGCCGCCCTTCCGCTCGAGACCCAGGCCGAGCTCTACGCCGACGGCCCGGACGTGTGCTTCGCAGGCGGGCTGTTCCCCGTCCAGCACGCCGAGCCGACCGAGGCCGGCTTCCTGGTCGACGGCCGCTGGAAGTTCGCCAGCGGATGCATGGGCGCGGACATCCTCGGCGTCGGCATCCCCGGTGACGACTCGACGGCCGGCAAGCCGCGTACCGCACTGCTGCGGCCCGACCAGGTCGAGATCGTGCAGGAGTGGGACGTCGTCGGCATGAAGGGCACCGGCTCGTTCGACCTCGCCGTCGACCATGTCGAGGTGCCGCGCGAGTGGACTTTCATCCGCGGCGGCGAGCCGACCGTGGACGAGCCGCTCTACCGCTACCCCACCCTCGCGTACGCCGCCCAGGTGCTCGCCGTCGTCGGCGCCGGCGTCGCCCGGTCCGCCCTCGACTTCGCCACCGAGGTCGGGGCCGGACGTACCGGCGTCACCGGAGCACCGAAGCTGGCCGACCGCGCCTACTACCGGATCGGTCTGGCGGAGGCGGAGGCGAGCCTGCGCTCGGCCCGGGCGTACTTCTTCGAGGTCAGCGAGGAGACCTGGCAGACCGTCCTCGCCGGCGACCCGGCCACGAGCCGGCAGAACGCCCAGCTGCGTCTCTCCGCGACGCACCTCGCGAAGACGGCGGCCGAGGTCGTGAACCAGGTGATCCAACTGTCCGGCACCGGGGCGATCAGCACGGGCCATCCCCTGCAGTGGCTGCTCGGTGACGCCCTCGTCCCCCAGCAGCACGCATTCCTCGGCCCCGCGATGTACGACGCCGCCGGCGCCGTGCTGATGGGTCAGCCGCCCACCGTCCCCGGCTTCCAGTGAGCCACCCCTACCCGAGAGGAGACCGCCCGTGAGCACACCGCCGCTCCGCGTCCTGTTCTGCATCGGCATCAACCAGAACTTCTTCGACCTGCCCGAGGGCGGGGTCGAGCCCGGCGACGTCTGGACCGCGTTCGTCGGCCTGATGGACGGCATCAAGGCGCTGCCCGGGGTCGACTTCATCGGCGACATCGATGACGACTCCCACATGGTCGGCCCCTCCGACGGCTGGCCCTGGACCTGCTACCTGCTCTGCGACGTCGACGCCCAGGAGACGGTCAAGGAGGCCTGCGGCCTGCTGCGGACCATCACCGTCGGCACGAGCCCCTGGAAGCTGTGGAAGTTCGCCAAGATCGAGGCGCGGATCGGCCGCGCCCTCACCCCACGCGAGTACGAGGACCCCACGAAGGACGCAGCCCGATGACCACCGACTTCACGGCCGAGACCGTTCACGACCTGCCCCCTGCCGACCTGGTCCTCGACGACCGCGTCGCCGGGAGGATGTACACCGACCCGGTGATCTTCGAGCAGGAGATGACGAAGGTCTTCGAGAGCACCTGGGTCTGGGTCGCCCACGAGTCCGAGCTGCCGAAGTCCGGCAGCTTCAAGTCGACGTACGTCGGCAGGCAGCCGGTCATCGTGACCCGCGACCGCAAGGGCAACATCCACACGATGGTCAACCGGTGCCGGCACCGCGGTGCCTCGCTGTGCGAGCAGCGCACCGGCCACGCCAACGGCTTCACCTGCCCCTACCACGCGTGGTCCTACGGCCTCGACGGCCAGCTGCGCGGCATCCCGTACCCCGAGGGCTACGAGGGCGTGATGGACAAGTCCGGGCTCGGCCTGAAGAAGCTGCGTACCGAGTCCTACGGCGGCATGGTCTTCGCGACCTTCGCCGACGACGTCGAGCCGCTCGAGGACTTCCTCGGCGACGTGAAGGGCTGGATCGACCGGTTCATGGCCCAGGGCGGCGGCTACCCGATCAAGGTGATCGGCACCCACCAGTTCAAGTTCAAGGGCAACTGGAAGATCCAGCTCGAGAACACCACCGACGGCTACCACTTCCCGATCGTGCACCGCTCCTGGATGGCCTCGGTCGACGCCGAGACCGCCGAGATGATGTCGTTCATGACGGACCCGACGGCGGTCACGCACGACCTCGGCAACGGCCACTCGGTGATGCAGATGGTGCCCGAGCACTCCGACCTGGAGACCGACGACGGCAGCGAGCCGCTGCAGCCCCGGTTCGACCCGCTGGTCGCCGACCTGCGCGAGCGCGGGGTCGAGGAGGCCGAGATCCGCCGGCTGGTCCGGGCGGTGCACGGCACCGGGTTCAACCTCAACCTGTTCCCGAACGTGTCGATGTCGATCTCCTTCCTCCGCGTGCTCCGGCCGATCAGCGTGAACGAGACCTACATCGAGCACGTCGCCCTCGGCCCCGACGGCCCGGCCGAGATCGTGGACCCGGTCAACCGTGAGCGGCTGCGCGCCCACGAGCACTTCCAGGGCCCCTTCGGCTTCGGCACCCCGGACGACTCCGAGGGCTGGGACCGCGTCCAGCGCGGCGCCCAGGGCGCACCCGAGATGCCGATCATGGTCAACCGCGGCCTGGGCCGCGAGAAGCCGTCCGACCAGGGCTGGCCCACCAGCCACGTGACCGACGAGACCGGCATGCGTGCCGCGTACCAGCAGTGGAAGCAGATGATGAGCGATGACTGAGACCGTTCCTGAGACGGTTCTTGTGACCATGCCCGCCGCCCCGGTGCTGTCCGTGGCCGACCCGCGGGTGGTCCGAGCGATCGAGCTGATCTGGCGCGAGGCCGCCGTCCTCGACGCCAAGGACTACGAGACCTGGCAGGCGCTCTACAGCGACGACGCGGTCTACGTCATCCCGATCGACCGTGACGCCGAGTCCTTCGACGACATCTTGAACATGGTCTACGACGACGCCCGGATGCGGCGGCTGCGCGTGGCCCGGATGACCGAGGGCTTCGCCATCGCCGCCGTCGACGCCGCCACGACCGTACGCACGGTCTCCCGCTTCGTGCCGGCCGCCGTCTCCGACGAGGAGGTGTCGCTGCGCGCCGCCCAGGTCCTGGTCGCATACAAGCGCGGCGGCCATGACCTGTGGGCCGGCGACGTGGACCACGTGATCCGGCTCGGCGCGACCCCCGAGGAGGACCGGATCGTCCGCAAGGTCGTCCGCCTCGTCGACGCCGACGACGCGGTCCCCGCGGCCGGGTTCCTGCTGTGAGCGCCCAGGCACCGGTCGCCGTCGTCACCGGCGGCGCGACCGGTCTCGGCCGCGAGATCGCCCGCCGGCTGCACGCCGGCGGGCACCGGGTCGCGATCGCCGACATCTCTGCCGAGGCGGCCACCGAGCTCGCCGCCGAGCTCTCGGCGCAAGGACCCGACGCGCGGGCCTACACCGTGGACGTCGGTGAGCGGGCGGCCGTCGAGAAGCTGTACGCCGCGGTCGTGGCCGACCTCGGCAGCGTCGAGGTCCTCGTCAACAACGCCGCCCGTACCCAGGCACGGCCGCTGCTCGAGATCACCCCGGACGAGCTGGACCAGGTCATGCGGGTCAACCTCAACGGCACCTTCTACGCCTGCCAGGTCTTCGGGACCGCGATGGCCGAGACCGGCTACGGCCGGATCGTGAACATCGCCTCGCTGGCCGGCCAGAACGGCGGCACCGCCACCGGCGGGCACTACGCCTCCTCCAAGGGCGCGGTGCTGTCCGCGACGAAGGTCTTCGCCCGGGAGCTCGCGGCCCGCGGGGTCACGGTCAACGCGGTCTCCCCCGGACCCCAGGACAGCCCGATGGTCCGCGAGCTCCTCGGCGACGGGCTCGACGGGCTCGTGGCCGGCATCCCGGTCGGCCGCCTCGGGAGCATGCGCTTCATCGCCGACATGGTCGCCCTCCTCGCCTCACCGGACGCCGCGTCCGTCACCGGCGCCTGCTGGGACGCCAACGGCGGTCTCCACCTCCGCTGACCCGCACACCGAACACCACCAGGAGCACCCGATGACGAACATCGTCTTCCGTGTCGTCGACATCGCCGAGGAGGCACCGGACATCCGCACCCTGCGGATGGTGCGCGCCGACGGCCAGGCCCTCAAGCCCTATCCGGCGGGCTCGCACATCGACGTGGTCGGACCGACCGGCATGCTCCGCCAGTACTCGTTGTGCATGCCGCCGGACGATCCCGAGTCGATCCTCATCGCGGTCAAGCGGGAGCCCGCGTCGCGGGGCGGCTCGGCCGCGATCCACGAGGTCCGGGTCGGTGACCACCTCAAGGTGAGCAAGCCGCGCAACCTGCTCGCGGTCGCCGACGACGCCGACCGGCACGTCCTCGTCGCGGGCGGCATCGGCATCACGCCGCTGCTCTCGATGGCGTACGACCTGCACAGCCGTGGCGCGGAGTTCGAGCTCCACTACTTCGCCCGCTCGCGCGAGGAGGCCGCGTTCGTCGGCCTCCTGGAGAACCGCGCCGAGTTCCGCGACCGGGTCCGGATCCACCTCGGGGTGCCGCGCGCCGGGCACCCGGAGGTCCTCGCCGCTGTCGTCCCCGGGCTCACCGCCCGCAGCCACGTCTACACCTGTGGCCCGCAGGGCTTCATGGACCAGGTCGTCGCCACCTTCGCGGAGGCGGTCGGCGAGGCCCGGGTCCACCTGGAGAACTTCGTCGCCGCCGAGGTCGACACCAGCGAGGACCGCGCGTTCACCGTCGAGCTCGACACCGGCGAGACCTTCGATGTCCCGGCGGACCGCTCCATCCTCGGTGTGCTCGAGGACAACGGCGTCGAGGTCTTCAAGTCCTGCGAGGAAGGCGTCTGCGGATCCTGCGTCTCCGGCCTGCTGGAGGGCACCGTCGACCACCGCGACAACTGTCTCACCGCCACCGACCGGGAGAGCCAGCTGGCCCTCTGCGTCTCGCGCGCCACCAGCGACCGCCTGCTGATCGAGCTCTACTGACGTACGGGCGCCGGGGTCGGGGAAACCCTTAGCCGGCTGCACCTTGTCCCCATGGTGAGCCACCGCGCGCCACTTCTAGCGTGATCCTGCGCACCGCAGCACCTCTCTCGGACCCCCATCCGTTCATGTGACAGGAGCCGGCAGTTGACCACCGACATTCTCATCCTCGGAGCGGGAACCGCCGGCTCCGTCCTGACCCGACGCCTGCTGGACGCGGGGCTCCGGGTCACCCTCGTCGAGGCCGGCGGGATGGACACCAACCCGGCGGTCCACGACCTCTCCCGGGTGGGCGAACTGTGGGGCGGCCCGGAGAACTGGGGCTGGTCCAGTACGCCCCAGGCGCACGCCCAGGGCCGGCGGATCATGTCCCCACGCGGCAAGGTCGTCGGAGGCTCGGGCCAGCTCAACGGCACGATCTGGGTGCGCGGCACCGCCTGGGACTACGACGGCTGGGCCGAAGCCGGCAACAAGGGCTGGGCCTGGGACGAGGTGAGCCCGGTCTTCGACCGGATCGAGACGAACCTGGAGACCGGCGAGGGCTTCATGGACCGCGTGACGCCGGACCTCTCCCCCATCCAGCAGGCGATCATCGACTCCGCGGTCGCCACCGGCCTCCCGCTCGTGGAGGACTACAACACCGGCGACCAGGACGGCGTATCCCGGATGCAGCTGAACCTGCGTGACGGCAAGCGCCTCTCGACCTGGGCGGCGTACGTGCGCGACGTGCTCGACCATCCGAACCTCACGCTCCTCACCGGTGCGCTCGTCGATCGCGTCGTCGTCACCGACGGTCGTGCGACCGGCGCCGTCGTCGTCATCGACGGCGAGCGCCGCACGATCGAGGCGGATCGGATCGTCCTCGCCGCGGGAGCGCTCGCCTCACCCGGGGTGCTGCTGCGCAGCGGCATCGGTCCGGCGAAGGATCTCGAGGCGCTGGGCATCCCGGTCCTCGCCGACCTGCCGGGTGTGGGCGCGAACCTCCAGGACCACTGGCTGGTCCCGGTCATCTTCGGCACCGAGAAGCGCGAGATCGACCCGCCCCAGCCCTTCTGGCCGGTCACCCAGACCCACTGGTTCTGGAAGTCGGATCCGGCGCTTCCGGTCCCCGACACCCAGCCGATCAACTTCTCCATCCCGTTCTACTACGACCCGGAGATGACCGGTCCGCCGTCCGGCTTCACCCTGCACGCGGCCCTGATCCGGCCCCGGAGCACCGGAACCGTGTCGATCGCGAGCACCGACCCGGAGGTCGAGCCGCTCATCGACTACGGCGTGCTCAGCGACCCACGCGACGTCGCCGCCCTGGTCGCCTCCGTACGCCAGGTCCGCCGGGTCGCGGCCACCGGTCCCCTCGCCGAGGAGTGGGGAGCCCACGAGGTCCAGCCGGGACCCGGCACCGACGACAGCGACGAGGCCATCGAGGCCTGGGTTCGGCGCTCCGTGCAGACGTACCACCACCAGGTGGGCACCTGCCGGATGGGCACCGACGCCGACGCCGTCGTCTCCCCGGATCTCGCCGTCGTCGGCGTCGAGGGACTCATGGTGGCCGACGCCTCCGTGATGCCCGCGGTCACGACCGGCAACACCAACGCACCGACGGCGATGATCGCCGAACGTGCCGCCGACATCATCCTCGGCCGCTGACGCGGCCGTCATCCCACGTACTGACCAGGAGCACGCACATGACCACCACGCCCGACCTCACCACCGACCTCCTCCTCGGCGACGCCTTCGTCGCCGGGACCGGCGGCACCTTCACCTCGCTCAACCCGACGACCGGGGCGACGCTGGCCGAGATCTCCGCGGCCTCGGCCGAGGACGTCGACCGGGCGGTCGCCGCGGCGACCTCCGCGCTGCACGGGGACTGGGCCGCCGTACCCCCGTCCGGGAAGGCCGCCCTGATCCATCGGCTGGCCGATCTCGTCGAGCGTGACGCGTCCGTCCTGGCCGACCTCGACTCGCTCGACATGGGCGTCCCGAACGGGCTGGCCCAGATGCTGTTCGTGCCCAACCTGGTCGCCACGCTGCGCTACTACGCGGGCTGGGCGGACAAGATCAACGGCGAGCAGATCGGCAACGACGGCTACTTCGGTCGTCCGACCCACGCCTACACCCTGCGTCAGCCCGTCGGCGTGATCGCCGCGATCGTGCCCTGGAACGCGCCGCTGATGATCCTCGGCTGGAAGCTCGCCCCCGCCCTGGCCTGCGGAAACACGGTCATCATCAAGCCGGCCGAGGACGCCTCGCTCTCGATCCTCCACCTGGCGCGGCTGGTCGTGGAGGCCGGCTTCCCGGCAGGCGTCGTCCAGGTGCTGCCCGGCGAGGGGACGGTCACCGGGGCTGCCCTGGTCCGGCACCGGGGCGTGCACAAGGTCAGCTTCACCGGGTCGACCGAGGTCGGCCGGGAGATCCAGAAGGTCACCGCCGACACCTTCAAGCGCACCACTCTCGAGCTGGGCGGGAAGTCCGCGCAGATCGTCTGCGAGGACGCCGACCTGGACCTGGTGTTCCCGTCGATCGGCATGGGCGTCTTCGCGAACTCCGGCCAGACCTGCGCCGCCGGCAGCCGGGTGTTCGTCCACCGCTCCCTGTACGACGCCGTGCTGGACGGTCTCGGCGGCGCGGCCTCGTCGCAGGTGCTCGGCGACCCGTTCGCCCCGGAGACCACGCTCGGCCCGCTCGTCAGCGCGACCCAGCGTGACCGGGTCCTCGGCTACGTACAGAAGGGCTCCTCGGAGGGCGCCAAGCTGGTCGCCGGCGGCAAGGCCTTCGGGGACGCGGGCTTCTTCGTCGAACCGACCGTCTTCGCCGGCACCAACGAGATGACGATCGCTCGCGAGGAGATCTTCGGACCGGTCGCCACCGTCATCCCGTTCGACTCCGACGAGGAGGCGCTCGCTCTGGCCAACGACACCGACTACGGCCTGGCCGGCACGATCTACACCCGGGACCTCGCCCGGGCCCACACGATGTCGGCGGGACTCCAGGCCGGAGCCATCGGGGTCAACGGCTGGTCCCCGCTGATGCCCCAGCTTCCCTGGGGCGGCCTGAAGTCGTCGGGCGTCGGTCGCGAGTGCGGCTACGACGGGATCCTCGCCAACACCGAGAGCAAGACCGTCACCGTGGTGCTCTGATCGATGACGTTGTCCACGTGCCGGTAGGGGCACGGCGAGATGCTCGTCGGTAGGTAGTGTTCGCGCGTGACGAGCATCAACGCAGCGCTGCAGCCCCACCTGGACATCGTCCTCTCACGCAACCCGGGCGAGGGCGAGTTCCATCAGGCGGTCGCCGAGGTGCTCGGCTCCCTCGGCCCGGTGGTCGAGCGTCACCCGGAATACATGGAGCACTCGATCATCGAGCGCATCTGCGAGCCGGAGCGCCAGCTGATCTTCCGGGTGCCGTGGGTCGACGACCGGGGTCAGGTGCAGATCAACCGTGGCTTCCGGGTCGAGTTCAACTCGGCCCTCGGCCCCTACAAGGGCGGCCTGCGGTTCCATCCGTCGGTCAACCTCGGCATCGTGAAGTTCCTCGGCTTCGAGCAGATCTTCAAGAACTCCCTGACCGGCATGCCGATCGGCGGCGGCAAGGGCGGCTCCGACTTCGATCCGCGCGGTCGCTCCGACGGCGAGATCATGCGGTTCTGCCAGGCCTTCATGACCGAGCTCTACCGTCACATCGGCGAATACACCGACGTACCCGCCGGAGACATCGGCGTCGGCGGCCGCGAGATCGGCTACCTGTTCGGCCAGTACAAGCGGATCACCAACCGCTACGAGTCCGGCGTCCTGACCGGCAAGGGCCTCTCCTGGGGCGGATCGCTGGCCCGCACCGAGGCCACCGGCTACGGCGCGGTGATGTTCGCCCAGTCGATGCTGGCCACCCGGAGTCTCTCGTTCGAGGGGCGACGTACGTCCGTCTCCGGCTCCGGCAACGTCGCGATCCATGCGATCCAGAAGGCCCAGCAGCTGGGCGCGAAGGTGATCACCTTCTCCGACTCCTCCGGATACGTCGTCGACGAGGCCGGTGTCGACCTCGACCTCCTTCGCGAGGTCAAGGAGGTCAGGCGCGGCCGCGTCGCCGACTACGTCGCCTCGCGCCCGAGCGCGCACCTGGTCACCGACGGCTGCGTCTGGGACGTGCCCACCGAGATCGCCCTCCCCTGCGCCACCCAGAACGAGCTCGACGGCATGGCCGCGAAGGCGCTCGTCACCAACGGCGTCCTCGCCGTCTCCGAGGGCGCCAACATGCCGTCCACCCCCGACGCGGTGAACGTCCTGCAGGACGCCGGTGTCCTCTTCGGCCCGGGCAAGGCCGCCAACGCCGGCGGCGTGGCGACCTCCGCCCTCGAGATGCAGCAGAACGCCTCGCGGGACCGTTGGAGCTTCGACTACACCGAGCAGCGCCTGCAGAGCATCATGACCGGGATCCACGACACCTGTGTGGCCACCGCCGAGGAGTACGGCGCCCCTGGCGACTATGTCCTCGGCGCCAACATCGCCGGGTTCATCAAGGTCGCGGACGCCATGCTCGCCTTCGGCGTCATCTGACCGCATCCCGTGTCCCGGCGCGGTGACCGCGGGCGACGACCACGGTGGCGGCGAGGAACACGATCTGCAGGATCGTGCGCGGCACCAGGTGGTCGAGCCACTCGGTGGCGAGGCCGTGGGTCGCGGCGTACACGTTCGCGGGGAACATCGCGATCAGCATCAGCCCGAGCGCGATCGCCGCCGCTCGGGTCGTACGCCGCCACACCAGCCCGACGGCACCCAGGAGCTCGAGCACGCCGGTGACCGTCACCAGGAGCCCGGGCTCGGGCAGCGCCGGCGGCACCATCGCGATCAGCTCGTCCCGCATCCCCACGAAGTGGGCCGCGCCGGTGGCGGTGAACATCGCCGCGAGCCCGTAGCGCAGGGCGTGCGCCCACGACCTGGAGCCACCCGCACCGGTGAGCAGGACGACGGCGGTGACGACCGACAGGATCAGCAACGGAGCCATGTGACTCCCCTTCCTCTCAGAACTTGACAGTGACAAGACTGGCTCGACGGGACAGATCTTGTCAATGCCTAGATATCAGCCCTAGACTCGCCCCATGCCCGCGGACCGCTACCACCACGGCGCGCTGCGCCGTGCCGTCCTCGACGCCGCCGTCGAGTCGATCACCGAGTCCGGGCCCTCGGCCCTCAGCCTCCGCGACCTCGCCCGCCGGGCCGGGGTCTCGCACGCGGGACCGGCGCACCACTTCGGCAGCAAGGAAGGCGTCTTCACCGCCCTCGCGGCCGAGGGCTTCACGATGCTCGCCGACCAGCTCGAGGCCGTACCGACGGGGTCGATGGCCGAGCTGGGCGTCGCGTACGTGCGCTTCGGGCTCCAGCACCGCGCCCACTTCGAGGTCATGTTCCGACCCGAGCTCTACGACGCCGAGGACCCCTCCGTCGCCGAGCCGCGCGAACGGACCTGGACCGGCCTGAGCGGCTCCGCCCGCGTCGCCACGACCTATGCCGACCAGGTCTCCCCCGAGGTGACCGAGCTCGGCGCCTGGGCCCTCGTGCACGGCTTCGCGATGCTCGCGGCGAGCGGTGCCATCGAGGCCGACTCACCCGACGAGGTCGCAGCACTCGTCCGCGGCGCCGCCTCGATGATGTTCCGCGATCCGAACGAAGCCACGTCGCCCCGCGAGCACTGATCCACGGTGGGATCGAGCTCGACTCCTCAGGGACCGTCACCTGTACGATCCCCCACTCCGCCCGACCACGGGGCCGCCCGGTGACACCGGGCAGCCCCGCCTCAGCGCGCACCACGTGCGGCCGGCCTCAGCCCGCCCGCACGCTCGCCTCCAGCCGCAGCGTCAGCTCGGCCAGGCAGGTCTCCCGGGAGATCCCGGACTCCCGCTCGTAGAGCCCCAGAGCCAGCTCGGCCAGCAGCATCGACCCGCCCGCGAGGGTCATCGAGTCCTCGAAGGACGCCATCAGCGAGGACGCGCCTTCATGGTCGCCGCGGGCCCGGGCGGCCAGCACCCCGGCCGCCCGCTGCGCCGCGTCGACCATCTCGAGCCGTGACGCCTGCTCGTCGCTGCTCACGGGAGGATCAGCCCGGTCGTCTGCGTACGCGCCTTCTCGAAGCGCGCCTCGACGTCGGCCCAGTTGACGATGTTCCACCAGCCCTTGACGAAGGACGCCTTGTCGTTCTTGTACTGCAGGTAGTAGGCGTGCTCCCACATGTCGAGCATCAGCAGCGGGACCATGCAGATGGGCACGTTCCCCTGGTGGTCGAAGTGCTGGATGATGTAGGGCCGCTGGGCGAGCATGTCCCAGGTCAGCACCGACCAGCCCGACCCCTGCACCGAGAGCGCGTTGGCCTCGAAGTGGGCACGGAACGAGTCGAACCCGCCGAAGTGGTCCTCGATCGCCTGAGCCAGCTCCCCGGTCGGCTTGTCACCGCCGTCCGGGGACATGTTCGGCCAGAAGACCGAGTGGTTGACGTGGCCGCCGAGATGGAAGGCGAGGTTCTTCTCCAGCGTCGAGAGGGTCCCGAAGGACTTCTGCTCCCTGGCTTCGGCCAGCTGCTCGACCGCGGTGTTGATCCCGCCGACGTACGTCGCGTGGTGCTTGTCGTGGTGGAGCTCCATGATCTCGCCCGAGATGTACGGCTCCAGCGCCGCGTAGTCGTAGGGCAGGTCGGGCAGAGCGTAAACGGCCACGGATCAGACTCCTCTTATTGAGAATACCTTGCAATAAGGAACCTATCGCGCCAGTAGTGGGCTAAGGCAAGCCTCAGCGGAGCGGCCGCAACATGCTTGAAACCCATGGCGACTAGCGTGCAAGCATGACGCGGGCGATCGTGGAGCAGTCGCGGGTGATCCACGGCTACCGGCGTGCGTACCGCATCGGTGGCGAGGGCCCCGCGATCATGTTCATCCACGGCATCGGCGACAGCTCGCGGACATGGGAGGACGTGCTGCCCCTGTTCGCCGAGAACCACCTCGTCATCGCTCCGGACCTCCTCGGCCACGGCGACTCCGACAAGCCGCGTGCCGACTACTCGGTCGGCGGGTTCGCCAACGGCATGCGCGACCTCCTGGCCGTGCTGGACGTCGAGCGGGTCACCCTGGTCGGCCACTCCCTCGGCGGAGGCATCGCGATGCAGCTCGCCTACCAGTACCCACATCTGGTCGAGCGGATCGTGCTGGTCTCCAACGGCGGCTCCGGGCGAGGTGTCTCGACCTGGCTGCGCCTCGCCACCCTGCCGCTGGGGCCGGAGCTGCTCACGCTGTTGCGGCTTCCGATCTCGCGGCCCGGGTTGTCGTTCTCCCTCCGCCTGCTACGCCACCTGGATCACGACCTCGGCGTCGACGCCCTGGACCTGGCCCGCATCATCGACGCACTGCCCGACACCCGCTCCCGCCAGGCCTTCGCCCGTACGCTGCGCTCGGTCGTCGACTGGCACGGCCAGGTCGTCACGATGCTCGACCGCAGCTACCTGGTCGAGGACATCCCGACGCTGATGGTCTGGGGCGACCGTGATGGAGTCGTCCCGTTCCGGCATGCCGGGCAGGCGCGGCTGGCGATGCCGTACGCATCCCTCGACGTGTTCCACGGCGCCGGTCACTTCCCGTTCCGGTCCGACCCCGGGCGCTTCGTGATGACTGTCGAGCGGTTCACCCATGACACCGAGCCCGCGACCTGGGATCGGCACGCATGGCAGCAGCGGCTGCGTACCGGCCCGGAGACAGAACCCGACGCCCGCGCCACCGAGGCGCTCAGCGAGTAGCCCGCCGCACGTCTGCATACGTGGACGGGTGTCCGACCCGCGCATTACCCTGCGCTCATGAACGACGCCGCGCCCGAGATGGGCACACCAGCCACCGGAGGGGTGCGCGAGGTGAAGTCCGCCGCCCGCACGGTGGAGATCCTGGAGTTCCTCGCCGCCCGCCAGAACCGGCCGGTGCGGCTGCGCGAGCTGAGCGAGGCGCTCGGGGTCCCCCGCAGCAGCCTGCACGCGCTGCTCCGCACGCTCGCCAAGCACGGCTGGGTACGCAGCGACGCGACCGGCACGCTCTACGGCATCGGCATCCGGGCTCTGCTGGCCGGCACCAGCTACCTGGACACCGACCCCTACCTCCCGCAGGTGACACCGTTCCTCGTCGAGCTCCGCGAGCAGCTCGACGAGACCTTCCACTTCGGCCGTCTCGACGGCACCGACGTGGTCTACCTCGCCACCCGCGAGTCCTCGCAGTACCTCCGTCCCTACAGCCGTGTCGGCCGCAGGCTCCCGGCCTACTCCACCTCCCTGGGCAAGGCGGTCCTGGCCGCGCAGCCCGAGAAGGAGGTCGACGACCACCTGCCGGCCGAGCTCACGCCGCTCACCCCGCACACCTTCACCGACCGCGGCGCGCTGGCCGCCGAGCTCGAGGCGACCCGTCTGCGCGGCTACGCGGTCGACAACGAGGAGAACACCCTCGGGCTGCGCTGCATCGCGGTCGCGCTGGACTACGACGAGGCGGTCTCGGACGCGATCAGCGCCTCGATCCCGATCGCCCGGCTCACCCCCGAGCGCGAGGCCGAGGTGATCGCCGCACTGCGCCAGGCGGCGGACCGGATCGTCCGCGTGGTGGGTCCGATCCGCAACTCACTCTCCTGGTCCTGACTTCGTCCTGACTTCATATGGAGACCTTGTCCACAGATGTAGACGCTGACAGAATACGTGGGTGACCTCCACTCCCCCGTCCGCGCCGCTGAACGTGCTCGTGACCGAGCCGATCATGGCCAGATTCACCGATGTCCTGACCCGGAACGGCGACTCGCCCCACGAGTGGACGTTCGCCTGGGGCGACGACCCCCGGATCGCCGAGGTGGCCCCGACCACCGACGTGCTGGTCTGCTCCTCGGCCACCCCGGCGACGCCGGAGCTGCTGGCCTCGATGCCCGGGCTCAGGCTGGTCCACGTCACCGGTGCCGGCGTCGACAAGATCCCGCTCGAGGCGCTGCCCGATGACGTACGTCTGGCCAACACCTACCATCACGGCCGCTCCATCGCCGAGCACGTGATGATGGTGTCGATGATGCTGCTGCGCGGCGTCCTGCGGTCCGAGGCCGACATGCGCCGCGGCGTGTGGAGCAACGTGCTCGTGGCCGGGGACTACCCCTTCGGCGGCGTGCTCGCGGGCCGCACTCTCGGCCTCGTCGGCTTCGGTGAGATCGGCTCCAGCGTCGCCCGCCTCGGCTCCGCGTTGGGCATGAAGGTCCGAGCCGTACGCCGCAACCCCGACGCGCCTGTGCCCGAGGGCGTCGAGCTGGACTGGGTCGGCCCCGACTCCGCCCTGCACGAGCTGCTGGCCGCCTCCGACGTGGTCGTCGTGACCGTCCCGATGAGCGAGGAGACCCGCGGGCTCATCGACGCCGCCGCCCTGGCCGCGATGCGGTCCAGCGCCGTGCTGATCAACGTCGCCCGAGGTCCGGTGGTCGACGAGCAGGCGCTGCACGACGCGCTCACCGCCGGCACGATCGCCGGCGCCGGGATCGACGTGTGGTGGCGCAACCCCCGCGACCCGGACGCTCCGCCGCCCTCGCACCTCGACTTCACCAAGCTGCCCAACGTCGTGCTGACCCCGCACCAGTCGGGTCACACCGTCGAGGTGTTCGCCCAGCGTGCGCAGGACATCACCGACAACGTCGACGCCCTGGCCGAGGGCCGGCCGCTGCGCAACCCGGTGAGCAGAAGCTAGGCGAGGAGCTGGTCGACCACCAGCACGACGGCACCGAAGATCGAGACCCCGATCGCCGTACGCCGCAGCCGCACCGGCGACATCACCTTGTTGAGCAGCAGCGACAGCCCCCAGCCGAGGAACGGGGCGGGCACCAGCGCCGCGGTGACCAGCAGGGTGCGCTGGTCGACGGACCCGGTGGCGGCCAGCGCGAGGAACGAGAGGGCCGAGCCGACCAGGAAGAACGTGCTCATCGAGCTGCGCAGCCCGGCGCCGTGCTTCTGCTGCCAGACCAGCGCCATCGGCGGCCCGCCGATCGAGGTGGCGGTGCCGAGCAGCCCCGAGGCCGCACCCGCTGTGACGAGGTTGCGGCGCACCGGCCGCGGCTGCCAGCCCAGCGAGTTGAGCGCGACACCGAGCAGCACGACGCCGGCCAGCATCAGCGCGAGACCCCGCTCGGGCAGCGCCGCGACGAGCAGCGCTCCGGCGATCGTCCCCGGCACCCGGCCGAACAGCGCCCAGCCGGTGCCGCCGAGGTCGATGTGCTGCCGTTCGGTGACGACGACCATGACCGTGACCACGAAGGCGAGCATCACCAGCGTGCCGGGCAGCAGCCCGGGATCGACCAGGGCGACGACCGGGGCGGCGAGCATGCCCATCCCGAAGCCGATGGAGGCCTGGAGCGCCGAGGCCAGGACGACGGCCACGGCGACCAGCGCGAAGGACCCGAGCGAGAGCCCCATCAGCCCACCTGCGCCGCGGCCAGCTCCTGCTCCTCCGCTCCCAGTGGATGGAAGCACTCGGCCGTGTGAGCGCCGTCGACCGGGTCGATGGCGAGCGGCGGGAGCGCGGTGGCGCACTCGTCGGTCGCCTTCCAGCAGCGGGTCCGGAACCGGCAGCCGGACGGCGGGTTGAGCGGCGAGGGGATCTCACCCGACAGGATGATCTGCTCGCGCCTGCGCTCGTGGTCCAGCGAGGGCGCCGCCGACAGGAGCGCGCCGGTGTAGGGGTGCTGGGGCCGCTCGAACGTCGACTCGGTCTCGCCCTGCTCGACGATCCGGCCGAGGTACATCACCACGACCCGGTCGGCCACGTGCCGCACCACCGAGAGGTCGTGCGAGATGAACAGGTACGCCACTCCGAGCTCCTGCTGCAGGTCGTTGAGCAGGTTGAGCACCTGTGCCTGCACCGAGAGGTCGAGCGCGGAGACCGGTTCGTCGCACACGATCACGTCCGGGTTGAGCGCGAGCGCGCGGGCGATCCCGAGGCGCTGCCGCTGGCCACCGGAGAACTCCTGCGGATACTTCCCGGCGTCGCCCGGCCGCAGCCCGACGAGGCCCAGCAGCTCCCGAACCCGGGCCGCTCGCTCACGTGAGGTCTTGTGGAGACCGGTGTGCGTACGCCACGGCTCGCTCACGATGTCGCCGGCCGACATCCGGGCGTTGAGCGAGGCGAACGGGTCCTGGAACACCATCTGGACCCGGCGCCGGAACGCCAGCAGCTCGGCGCCCCTGGTCGTGGTCGGGTCGACCCCGTCGAAGCGTACGGAGCCGCCGTCGGGGGTCTCCAGCATGAGCAGCGTGCGGGCCAGCGTGGACTTGCCGCAGCCGGACTCCCCCACCAGGCCGAGGGTCTCGCCCCGGTGCAGGTCGAGCGTGACGCCGTCGAGGGCGCGCAGCTCCTTGCGCTTGCCGGCGTGGCGTACCGGGAAGATCTTGGTGAGGTCGCGGACCTCGAGAAGCGGTGCTTCGCTCATCGGTTCACCTCGTCGGGGAAGTGGCAGGCGGACAGGTGGCCGGGGGCGACCTCGCGGGCCGCGGGCCGCTCCTCACGGCAGCGGTCGCGGGCGATCGGGCAGCGGTCCTGGTAGACGCAGCCGGCCGGGATCGCGGCCAGCTCGGGCGGCGAACCGCCGATCGACTTGAGCTCCGCGCCGCGCTCGGCGTGCACGGGCACCGACTCCAGCAGGCCGGCGGTGTAGGGGTGCTTCGGGGAGCCGAAGACCTCCTCGACCAGGCCCTGCTCGACCACGTTGCCGGCGTACATCACCACGACCCGGTCGGCCTGCTCGAAGACCAGCGCGAGGTCGTGGGTGATCAGCACGACCGCCATGTCGCGCTCCTCGCGCAGGTCCTTGAGCAGGCTCATGATCTGGGCCTGGACCGTGACGTCGAGCGCGGTGGTCGGCTCGTCGGCGAGCAGCACGGCCGGCGAGAGCGCCACGCCGATCGCGATCAGCAGCCGCTGCCGCATACCGCCCGAGAACTGGTGCGGGTAGGAGTCGACCCTGGTCTCCGGCTCGGGGATGCCGACCCGGCGCATCAGCTCGATGGCCTCCTTGCGGGCGGCCTTCTTGGACAGGCCGCGGTGGATCCGGAACGGCTCGGCCAGCTGCGTACCCACGGTGTAGACCGGGTTGAGCGCGGTGAGGGCGTCCTGGAAGACGATCGCCAGCTCCTTGCCGGCGATGTCGCGCCGGTGCCTCGCCGAGGCCGTCCGCAGATCGGTGGTGCCGCCGTCGCCGGTGATGCGGACGGCACCCTCGGTCACGTCGGCGACCGGCTCCAGCAGGCCGACGACCGCGGTGGCGGTCATCGACTTGCCGCAGCCCGACTCCCCGAGCAGCGCGAGGGTCTCGCCCCGGCGCGCCTGGAAGGTGACCTTGTCGACGGCTCGGACGACACCGCGCGGTGTGCGGATGTCGACGCTCATGCCGTCGACGTCGAGGGCGACGGCATTCTCGGTCAGAGCGCTGTTCACTGGGCGTCCTCCGTAACGGTCTCGGTGACGGTCGGGGTGACGGTCGGGGCTGCGGCCGGGGTGGCGCGGCGACGCTGCCGCCTCGGGACGGTGAGTCGCCATCGCTGAGCGGGATCGGTGGCCAGCCGCACCCAGGCGGCGAGCACGGCGGCGGACACCGTCGCGATCACGATGGCCAGGCCGGGGAAGAACGAGAGCCACCAGGCGGTCTGCAGGTAGTTCTGCCCCTGGGCCACCATCAGGCCCCAGCTGACGTCGGGTGCCTGGATGCCGATGCCGAGGAAGCTCAGCGACGACTCGGCGAGCATGACGTAGCAGAAGTCGAGGGTGGCGACCGTCAGCAGCGTCGGCAGCACGATCGGGAAGACGTGGCGTCGGATGATGCTGAAGCTCCCCGCCCCGAACGTACGGGCCGCGTCGACGAAGACCCGGCTCTGCAGCTCGGCCGACTCCGCCCGCGCGGTGCGCAGGTAGATCGGGATGCGGGTGATCGCCAGCACGATCACGATGTTGCGCGGGCTGGGCGAGTAGACGTAGAGCACCACGACCGCCATCAGCAGCGACGGGAAGCTCAGGATCACGTCGGCGATCCGCATCACGAGGGTCTCGCGCCAACCACGGTGGTAGCCGGCCCACATGCCGATCACCGAGCCGACGACCAGCGAGATCAGCACCGCGGGGATGGCGACGCCGAGAGTGGTCCGGGTCGCGACGACGATCCGGGCCAGGACGCTGCGCCCGAGCGAGTCGGTGCCCAGTACGTAGAGCCAGCCGTCGAGCTCGAGCGGGGCCTTGTTGCCTCGGGTCAGGTCCTGGGCGTTGGCCTCGCTGCCGAGCAGGACCGGCCCGAAGACCGCCACGAGCAGGATGAAGCAGAGGATCACGGCGGCCACGGTCGCGACCTTGTCGCGCAGCAGCATCCGCCAGTAGCTGGTGCTCATCAGTTCTCCTCCTTCACACCATCGCCTTGTCGCGCACACGGGCGTCGAGCAGGGCGTAGCAGATGTCGATGGCGATGTTGAGCAGGAAGATCGTCACTGCGGTGAGCAGCACGGCCGCCTGCAGGATGGCGAAGTCGCGGCCGGTGATCGAGTCGATCATCAGCTTGCCGATGCCTGGCCAGCCGAAGATCGACTCCACGACCACGGCACCGTTGACCAGACCGACCGCCAGGTCGCCGGCCACGGTCAGCGCCGGGGCGGCGGCGTTGCGCAGGGCGTGGTGCGCGACGACCCGACGGCTGTCGGCACCCTTGCTGCGCGCCAGCCGGACGTACGGCGCCGACAGGGCCGCCACCATCGCGCCCCGCACCACCTGGGTGAGCACGCCGACGGGGCGCAGCAGCAGGGTCGCGATCGGCAGGACCCACGACAGCAGCCCGGCGTCGACACCCGAGGTCGGCAGCACCCCGAGCATCACCGCGAAGACCCAGACACCCATGATGGCGAGCCAGAAGTCGGGGACGCTCGCGGCGGTCATCGAGAGGAACGACGCGAACCGGTCGGCCAGCGAGTTCGGACGATACGCAGCCCACGAGCCGATCACGACGGCGAGGACGACCGCGATCAGCATCGTGGTGATCGCCAGCTGGAGCGTCGCGGGGAAGGCCCGCAACGCCATCGCGGCCGCGGACTCACCCGTGCTCAGCGAGGTGCCGAAGTCGAGGCGGAGGATGCCCTGGAGGTAGTCGACCAGCTGCTGCCAGACCGGCAGGTCGAGGCCGTTGACGGCGCGGAAGGTCTCCTTCTGGGCCTCGGTGGCGTTCTCCGGCAGGTACAGGCTGGCCGGGTCACCGGTGAGGCGGGCCAGGAAGAACACCCCGAGCAGCACCACGACGAGCGGCAGCAGCGAGGTGAGGGCTCGCTTGCGGAGGAACGTCACCATCGATGACCTCCTGGGTGAGTCGCGGCCGGGATCACTTGGCCGGCTTCATCTCGGTCACGCGCATCTCGTCGCCGGTCGCCGAGTTGGGCTCGTACTCGACGTTGTCCGACTCGCCGATGATCCCGGTCATGTGCGCGATGTAGGCGAACTGCGAGACCTTCTCCGGCTCGTCGGCGAAGATGCCCGCGAACGCGGTCTGGCGGTCATCGCCCTCGGCCTTGTCGGCGGCCCCGATCTGGGCGTCGAACTCCGGCGTACCGAACGTCGACTGAGCGCCGTCGCTGAGCATGTACTGGTCGACGGAGAACTGGGCGTCACCGGCCTGGTTGCCGTGCTGGACGAGGATGATGTACGGCCCGGTGTTCTTGGGGTACGGGCGGGACTGGTACTCGACCGACGCGGCGGTGTCCATCATCTCGATCGAGACGTTGAGGCCGATGTCCTCGAGCGCCTTCTGGACGACCTCGACGGTCTCGCCGACCTTGGGGAAGAGGCCGTTGCGGGAGATCAGCCGGATCTTGGTGCCGGTCGGCACCCCGTCGGCCTTCGCCTCGGCGATGAGCGACTTGGCCTTCTCCGGGTCGTACGGCCACGGCTCCAGCTCGGCGTTGTGGCCCACGACGCCCTCGGGCACCAGCTGCGAGGCGACCTCGGCGTAGCCCTCGAAGAGGCTGTCGACGATGGACTCGCGGTCGATCGCGTAGTTGATCGCCTGGCGCACCCGGATGTCGTCGAGCGGGGCGTACGTCCCGGTCGACCGCAGCGCGGTGGTCTCGTTGTTCGGGTAGCGGACCGCGGCGTCGCCGGAGAGGTCCTCGGGCGCGAGGCCGGTGGCGATGTCGGCCTCGTTGTTGGTGATCATGGCGGCGCGGACGCTGCCCTCCTCACGCCACTGGTACTCCGCGGTCTTGAAGGCGGGAGCCTCGCCCCAGTAGGTGTCGTTGACCGCGAGGGTCAGCTTGGTGCCGTTCTGCCAGTCCTCGATCTTGTAGGGACCGGTGCCGATCGGCTCGCGCACCTTCGCGGTGTCGCTGGTCGAGGCGGGCACTACCTCGATGAAGGAGAGGCGCAGCGGAAGGATCGGGTCGGCCTCGGCGGTGACCACCTCGAGGTGGGTGGCGTCCACGGCCTTGACCTGGAGGTCGTCGTCACCGAAGACGTACCCCTCGACATTGCAGCCGAAGGTGCCGTTGACCGCGCGGTCGATCGAGTGCGCGGCGGCCTCGGCGTCGAAGGCTGAGCCGTCGGAGAACTTCACGCCCTCACGCAGGGTGAAGGTCCACTTGGTGGGCTCGGTCTGCTCCCACTCCGTGGCGAGCAGCGGCTGGAGCTCACCGGAAGCGGGGTCGCGCTCGACCAGCGGCTCGGTGATGTTGGAGCGCACGACGACGCCCGTCGAGGTCAGGTTGGCATCGCACGGTTCGAGGGTCGGCGGCTCCTGCGGGAGCACGATCCGGACCGTGTCGCCGGCGGCGCCGGCACTGTCGGAGTTGGCGACACCGCACGCCGAGAGGGTGAGCGAGGCAGCCATGAGCGAGGCGCTTGCGAGACCGAAACGGGACCGCAGCGAGGGGCGAAAGTTCATGCGACTGTTCCTCCAGTCGATCGGCGACGTCTGCATATGTGGACGTCGTTGTCATTCGTGGATGAACCGTATGAGCGAGTTTGTGTGACGTCAAGCACGTCGGGCAATGCTGATAGAGCATCGAGCGATGCAGGGACGATGTTGGACGCGTATCATGATCGCTACCTAGCCTCGGGATCTCCGACGTCGTCGAAACCCTTGAGGAGACCCCATGGGCCGCTACTCCCCCACCGAGCTTCGTGACGCCCTCGGCGCCGGCCTGCTGTCGTTCCCGGTGACGCACGCGACCGCCGACTACGCCTTCGACGAGGACGGCTACCGCGCGCACCTGCAGCACCTGGCCGGCTTCGACGTCGCCGGCCTCTTCGCCGCCGGCGGCACCGGCGAGTTCTTCTCGCTCACCCACGACGAGGTGTCCCGGGTCCTGCGGGCCACCGTCGAGGAGGTCGGCGACGGCACCCCGGTGATGGGCGCGGCCGGCTACGGCACCTCCCAAGCCGTCGCCATGGCGCAGCGTGCCGAGGCCGATGGCGCCGACGGCATCCTGCTGCTGCCGCCCTACCTCACCGAGCTGCCCGGCCGCGGCCTGTACGAGCACGTCGCCCGCGTCTGCTCCGCCACCTCGCTCGGCGTGATCGTCTACCACCGCGCCAACGCCCGCTACGACGCCGACACCATCGTCCGTCTCGCCGAGGAGTTCCCCAACCTCATCGGCTTCAAGGACGGCGTGTGCGACATCGACCTGCTGGCCACGCTCAACGCCCGCCTCGGCGACCGCCTGCTCTACGTCGGTGGCCTGCCCACCGCAGAGACGTACGCCCTCCCCTATCTCGAGCTCGGCGTCAGCACCTACTCCTCGGCGATCTTCAACTTCGCGCCGCGGTGGGCGGTCGAGTTCTACGACGCCGTACGCAACCGCGACCGCGACGATGTGCTCGCCCGGCTCCGCGACTTCGTGGTCCCCTACATCGCGATCCGCGACCGCGGGGCCGGCTACGGCGTCTCGATCGTCAAGGCCGGGCTCACCGCGGCCGGCCGTCCGGCAGGCCCCGTACGTCCCCCGCTGACCGACCTCACCGAGCCGGAGCTGGCGGAGCTGACCGCCCTCGTCAAGTCCGTCATCTGACGGCCACCCGAACAACAGGAGACACCGTGACCCGCCGCATCCTCCAGGTAGGACCGCTCAAGCCGTCGCTGGCCGCGACCCTCACCGACCGCTACGACTCCCTGGTCCTGCCGGTCGACGACACCCGGGCCGCATTCCTCGCCGAGCACGGCCCCTCGATCGGTGCCGTGGTGACCACCGGCCGCACCGGCGTACCGGCGGAGCTGATGGCGCAGCTGCCCGCGCTCGGCGCCGTCATCAACTTCGGCGTCGGCTACGACACCACCGACGTCGAGGGCGCAGCCGCGCGCGGGGTGCTGGTCTCCAACACCCCGGACGTGCTGACCGACTGCGTCGCCGACACCGCGCTCGGCCTCGCCATCGACACCCTGCGCGGCCTCAGCGCCGCCGACCGGTTCGTACGCCGCGGCGACTGGCCCGAGGTCGTCACCTACCCCCTGACCCGCAAGGTGTCCGGCAAGCGGGTCGGCATCCTGGGCCTGGGCCGTATCGGCCAGGCGATCGCGACCCGCTTCGAGGCGTTCGGCTGCCCGATCTCCTACCACTCCCGCAGCGAGGTCCCCGGCTCCTCCTACACCTACGCCGCCTCCCCCGCGCAGCTCGCCGCCGACGTCGACATCCTGGTCCTCGCCACCTCCGGCGGCAGCGGTACGCAGCACCTCGTCGACCGCAAGGTGCTCGAGGCGCTGGGGCCCGACGGCTACCTGATCAACATCGCGCGCGGCTCCGTCGTGGACCAGGAGGCACTGATCGAGCTGCTGCTCGAGGGTGGCCTCGCCGGCGCCGGGCTCGACGTCTACGCCGAGGAGCCCACGGTCCCCGCCGAGCTGATGGACCTCGACAACGTGGTCCTCCTCCCCCACCTGGCCAGCGGCACCGTCGAGACCCGTGCCGCCATGGAGCAGCTGACCCTCGACAACCTGGACCGCTGGCTCGCCGACGGCACGGTCCTCACTCCGGTGCCGTAGGTCGGTCCTCGGGGCGCAGCGCGATCTCGGTGACCCGGTTGCCGTTCCGGGCGGCCACCTCGAGGGTGCCGCCCGGAAGGACCAGCACCTCCCCGACCTGCGGGATGTGGCCGAGCCGGGAGATGAGATACCCGGCGACGGTCTCGTAGCCGCCGTCCTCGAGCTCGATGCCGGTGGTGTCCGCGAAGTCCTCGATCGTCATCGCGCCGTCGATCCGGGACAGGTCGCCGTGGTCGCGGATGCGGGCCTCGCCGTGGTCGTACTCGTCGCGGATGTCGCCGATCATCTCCTCGACGAGGTCCTCGAGGGTCACGATGCCGTCGGTGCCGCCGTACTCGTCCACGACCATCGCCAGGTGGGTGCCGCCCTCGCGCATCGTGGCGACCGACGGGATCACCCGCTTGCTCCCCGGCAGGGCGAGCACCGGACGAGCGACGTCGCGGATCGTGCGCTCGTCGGTCGGGGCGACACCGAGCAGGTCGCGTACGTGCAGGAAACCGAGGATGTCGTCGAAGCCCGCGCCGGTCACCGGGTAGCGGGAGTAGGGCAGGTCGCGCACCTTCTCGGCGGCCGCGGGAAGCGGCATCGAGGCGGGCATGAAGGTGACGTCGCCGCGCGGGCGCATCACCTCCTTGAGCGTCGTCTCGGTGGTGGCGAAGACGTCGCGGAGGATCCGCCGCTCCTCCTCCTCGAGGTCCTGGTTGGTGGAGACCATCTCGCGCAGCTCCTCCTCCGAGACCTGCTCGGCCGAGGCCTTCGGGTCGCCGCCGAGCAGGCGTACGACGGCATCGGTGGAGACCGAGAGCAGCCAGATCACCGGCCGCATCACGCTGGCGAACCTGTCCAGCACGGGCGCGACGGCCAAGGAGATGCCGGCGGACTTCTGCAGCGCCAGCCGCTTGGGCACCAGCTCACCCAGCACCAGGGAGAGGTAGGCGATGAACAGGGTCAGCACGATCAGCGCCGTGGTCTCGGCGAGCGCCTCCCCCATCCCGAGGCGCTCGAGGTAGGGCGCCACGTCAGGAGCGATCGTCGACCCGCCGTAGGCCGCGGAGAGGAACCCCGCGACGGTCACGCCGATCTGCACCGCGGCCAGGAAGCGGTTGGGGTCGCGGGCGACCTCCGCCACCCGCGCACCGCGAGGCCCCTGCCGCTCCATCGCGGCCAGCTGGCTCTCCCGCAGCGACACCAACGCCAGCTCGGTCGCGGCGAAGACGCCGCCGACCAGCACGAAGACCAGCACCAGTCCCATGCTGAGGAATGTCTGGCTGTCCATCAGGCCCGCCCACCCTTCAATGCGATCCAGGGTGGGCGGTTGGAACTTCGAGGCCTCTTCACAGGTACGAATCTACAGCCAGAGACCGCGTCAGTCCGACTCCGCACCGGCGAGCGCCAGGCGAACCACGACCCCCTTCGACGTCGGGGTGTTGCTGCCCTCGGCGACGCTGTCGAGCGGAACCAGGACGTTGGTCTCCGGATAGTACGCAGCCGCTGACCCACGGCTCGCCGGGTAGGCGACCAGGGTGAACCCGGGCGCGCGCCGCTCGACGCCGTCCTCCCAGACGCCGATGATGTCGACGCGGTCGCCGTCGGTCAGCCCCAGCTCGTCGATGTCGGCCGGGTTGACCATCACGATGCGACGGGCGTGATGGATGCCGCGGTAGCGGTCGTCCATGGCGTACGGGATGGTGTTCCACTGGTCGTGGGAGCGCAGCGTCTGCAGGATCAGGTGACCCGGAGGGGCCTCCAGCCAGGTCAGGTCGTTGCGGGTGAAGACGGCCTTGCCGCTCGGGGTGCGGTAGACGCCGGAGTTGACCGGGTTGGGCAGGACGAACCCGGTCGGCTCCTTGATCCGCTCGTTGAAGTCCTCGAACCCCGGCACCACCCGGGCGATCCGGTCGCGGACCCGGCCGTAGTCCGCCTCGAAGTCGGCCCACCGGATGCGGTGGCGCTCACCGATCGTGGCCTGCGCGAGGCGGGAGACGATCGCGACCTCGCTGAGCAGGTCCGGCGAGGCTGGTGGAAGCTTGCCGCGGGTGGCGTGCACCGAGCTCATCGAGTCCTCGACGGTGACGAACTGCTCGCCGCTCGCCTGGACGTCGACGTCGCTGCGGCCCAGCGTGGGCAGGATCAGCGCGGTATCCCCGACCACCGTGTGGGAGCGGTTGAGCTTGGTGGAGACCTGCACCGTCAGCCGGCAGTTCCGCAGCGCGGCCTCGGCGACGTCGCTGTCCGAGATGGCCCGGACGAAGTTGCCGGCGACCCCGACGAAGACCTTCGCCTTCCCGTCCCGCATCGCCCGGACACCGTCGACCGAGTCGTACCCGTGCTTTCGCGGCGGCTCGAACCCGAACTCGGCACCGAGCGCGTCGAGGAAGGAGTCGGGCATCTTCTCCCAGATGCCCATCGTCCGGTCGCCCTGCACGTTGGAGTGGCCGCGGACCGGGCACACGCCGGCCCCGGGCTTGCCGATGTTGCCCCGCAGCATGAGGAAGTTGACGACCTCGCGGATCGTCGGCACCCCGTGCTTGTGCTGGGTCAGTCCCATCGCCCAGCAGACGATGACCGAGCGGCTGGCCAGCACCTGCTCGTGGACCGCCTCGATCTCCTCGCGGGTGAGGCCGGTGGCCTCGAGCGCCGTCTCCCAGGTGATCGCGCGGGCCTGCTCGGCGAAGGCGTAGAAGCCGGTCGTGTACTCCGCGATGTACTCCCAGTCCAGGACCCCGCCGCCCGCGTCCCGGTCGGACTCGAGCAGACGCCGGTTGAGCATCTGGAACAGCGCCAGGTCACCGCCGGGCCGGATCTGCAGGAACTGGTCCGCGATCTGGGTGCCGCGGCCGACCACGCCCCGGGCCTTCTGCGGGTTCTTGAACCGCATCAGTCCCGCCTCGGGCAGCGTGTTGACCGCGATCACCCTGCCGCCGCGCTGCTTGGTCTCCTCGAGCGCCGACAGCATCCGCGGGTGGTTCGTGCCCGGGTTCTGGCCGACCACGAACACCAGGTCCGCGTTGTAGATGTCCTCGAGCTGGACGCTGCCCTTGCCGATCCCCAGCGTCTCGTTGAGCGCCGAGCCACTCGACTCGTGACACATGTTCGAGCAGTCGGGCAGGTTGTTGGTGCCGTACGCGCGGGCGAAGAGCTGCAGCAGGAACGCGGCCTCGTTGTTCAGCCTGCCCGAGACGTAGAACATCGACTCGTCGGGAGAGTCCAGGCCGTTGAGCTCCTGGCCGATGGTCTCGAACGCCTCCTCCCAGCTGATCGGCTCGTAGTGGGTGGCGCCCGGCCGCTTGACCATCGGCTCGGTCAGCCGGCCCTGCTGGTTGAGCCAGTAGTCCGACTTCCCGTCCAGCTCGGCGACCGAGTGCTGCGCGAAGAACTCCCGCGTCACCCGACGCGTGGTCGCCTCGTCGGCGATGTGCTTCGCGCCGTTCTCGCAGTACTCGTTCTTGTGCCGGTGACCCGGCTCCGGCCAGGCACACCCCGGGCAGTCCATCCCGTCGGCCTGGTTGAGGTTCAGCAGTGTCAGCGCCGTACGCCGCACCGACGTCTGCGTCAGCGCGTACTCCATCGCCTTCCGGACTGCCGGTACACCGGCGGCCCAGGTCTTCGGCTCGGTGACGCTGAGCGCCTCCACCGGTTCCTCCACGGAGTACGCGCCGTTCGCGTCTCGCTTCACCACACCCGTTCCCTTTCGCGCGACTCGTGCTAGCTGGCCGACCTGGGCAGCTCCGCGTCTTCGTCCTCTTCCTCGTCCGATTCAGCGGTCACCCCAGCGGCCGGCTCGTCGGCAGGCGCGTCGGGATCGCGGGAGACCCTGATGACGAAGTCGTCACCGTGCTCCGAGACCCCGTAGACGACGGCCTGCTCGACGGCCTTGGAAGCGTACTGGGCGCGCACGACCAGCGGATCTTCGCGTAGGTCCTTCACCAGCGAGACGCACAGCGCGACCATGACCAGCACGAACGGGACCGCTGCGACGATGGTGATCGTCTGCAGCCCGCTCAACGCGTCGGAGCCGCCGACCAGGAGCATGACCGCAGCGACCGCACCGGTCGCGACACCCCAGAAGATCACGGTCGGCCTCGCCGGCTCGATGGAGCCGCGCTCGGAGAGCGTGGCCATGACGATCGAGGCCGCATCCGCGCCCGAGACGAAGAAGAGCGCGACCAGGAGCATGACCACCACGCTCGCCACCGTCGCGAGCGGGAAGGACTCCAGCGTGGTGAACAGCTGGGTCTCCACGCCACCCGCGCCGGCGATGTCCACACCGCCCAGCTGCAGGTCGATGGCCGCTCCGCCGAAGATGGCGAACCAGGCCAGGCTCACCAGCGACGGTACGAGCAGCACCCCGATCACGAACTGGCGGATGGTCCGCCCGCGCGAGATCCGGGCGATGAACATGCCGACGAACGGGGTCCAGGAGAGCCACCAGGCCCAGTAGAAGACGGTCCAGCTCGACAGCCAGGAGGCGGTCTCGGATCCCTCGGCCGAGGTGCGCGCCGACATCATCGCGACGTCTTGGAAGTAGGACCCGACGGTCGTCGGGACCAGGCTGAGGATGAACACCGTGGGACCGGCCAGGAAGACGAACAGGGCCAGCCCGACGGCGAGCACCATGTTGATGTTCGAGAGCCACTGGATCCCCTTGGCCACACCCGAGACCGCCGAGAAGACGAACGCGACGGTGAGCACCGCGATGATCGCGACCAGGATGCCGTTGCCGGTCTGACCCAGCCCACCGACGATCTCGAGCCCGCTGCGGATCTGGAGCGCGCCGAGACCCAGCGAAGCGGCCGACCCGAAGAGCGTCGCGAAGATCGCGAGCATGTCGATGACCTTGCCGCCCGCGCCGTGCGCGTGCCGCCCGAGGAGCGGCTCGAACACCGAGCTGATCAGCAGACCGCGCCCCTTGCGGAAGACGCTGTACGCGATCGCGAGCCCGACCAGGGCGTAGATCGCCCACGGGTGGATCCCCCAGTGGAACAGGGTCGTGGCCATGGCCGTCTGGATCTTCTCGGACTGGCCGTCACCCACCGAGCCCGGAGGAGGTGCGATGTAGTGGCTGATCGGCTCGCTGACGCCGTAGAAGATCAGCCCGATCCCCATGCCGGCACTGAACATCATGGTGACCCACGAGACCGTGCGGAACTCGGGCTCCTCGCCGTCCCGGCCGAGCGGGATGTTGCCGAACTTGCCGAAAGCCAGCCACAGCACGAACCCGACGAAGGTCGACGCGGCGGTGACGAAGAGCCACCCGAGGTTGCCCATCACCCACGACAGCGACTTCCCCGAGACCGACGCCAGCGAGTCCGTGCTGACGAATCCCCAGACCAGGAAGCCGACCGCGATGAGCGCGGTCACCCCGAAGACGACGCGATCGAGGCCCCCGGTGTTCTTGGCCGTCTCCTCGGGAGGACAGTCGAGGGCCGGATGGGTCGGGCTCCCGTTCTGGCTCTCGGACCTGTGCCGTGGCGACGCCACCGGCGAAAGGTCTCCGCTACCTGTAGATGATCTCATGACGCACTCCGATCGAGGGCTTGGGATGAGCAGCATCTGTCGGTGCCACAGAGGGCTCCGGGCGGCGGCACTTCGGTGGGGCGCTACACAGCCAGATGCTGATATACCAGTTACCTTATATGTGATGCATCACACGAGCAAGGGTCAGATCTCAACGACGAGCTCGAGCTCGACCGGCGCATCCATCGGCAGCGCCGAGACACCGATCGCAGAGCGCGCGTGCTGCCCGACGTCGCCGAACAGCCGGCCGAGGAGCTCCGAGGCACCGTTGGCGACAAGGGCCTGATCGGTGAAGAGCGCACCCGAGGCGACGTAGACCACGACCTTGACGACACGCTTCACCTGAGCGAGATCACCGATCTCGGACTTGATCGCGGCGAGCGCGTTGAGCACGCACCACTGCGCACAGGCCTGGCCGTCGGCGACGCCGAGGGTGTCGCCGACGCTGCCGGTGGCGAGGAGCTCGCCCTCCCGGATCGGCAGCTGCCCCGAGGTGAAGACGAACGCCCCCGCGCGAACCGCCGGCACATGGGCCGGCACCGGCGGTACGACCTCGCGGGCCGGCAGGCCGAGCTCGGCCAGCACCGCAGCCGATGGCGGCACAGCCGTGTTCGATCTCCGTGGGCCCAGCAGCCGCACCACCCGGTTCGCACGCTCCGACATGGTGGGACACTAGCACTGATATACTAGTTGTCGACAGTGTCCTCTGGAGGTGGCCCGTGACCCACACCGTCCTTCCCCGGATCGTCGTCGTCGACCACCACGACTCCTACACCTGGAACCTCGTGCACCTGATCGCCGGCGTCACCGGAGCGCTCCCGACCGTGGTCCAGCACGACACGACGACAGCGGCCCACGTGCTCGGCTTCGACCACGTCGTGCTCTCCCCCGGCCCCGGGCATCCGGCGAACCCCGGCGACTTCGCCGTCGGCGGCGACGTCCTCCGCGCGGGGACGGTCCCGGTGCTCGGCGTGTGTCTCGGCATGCAGGGCGTCGTGACCACCTACGGAGGGCGCGTCGACCGGATCCCGCCCGCGCATGGTGACGTGGCGCGGGTCCGGCATCGGGGCGACCAGCTGTTCTCCGGCGTACCGTCCTCGTTCTCGGCGGTGCGCTACCACTCGCTCGCCGCGACGAGCATCCCGCCCGAGCTCGAGGTCATCGCCGAGACCGAAGGCGGCGACGGCGAGCCGGTGGTGATGGCCGTACGCCACCGATCGCTGCCTCACCTGGGCGTGCAGTTCCATCCCGAGTCGATCCTGAGCGAGCACGGAGCCGCACTGGTCGCGAACTTCCTCGCGGCGACGTCATGAGCACCGAGGAGCGGTTCGTCGAGATGGCGAGCACCCGCCCGCGCTGCTTCTGGCTGGACGCCGGCCCCGGGACCACCCGGCGCTCGATCATGGGAGCACTGCGCGACGACGACGTCTCCCTCACCTACGACGCCACCCGCGGCGAGGTCCTCCGACACCGCGGTGAGGAGGTCCGCCCGGTCGGCACCGATATCTTCGCCGTCCTCGGGGACGAGCTCGCCCGTACGCCCCCGGACGAGATCTGGGTCGGCTACTTCGGCTACGCGTGCCGCCCGGACCTCCCGGCCCGGAAGAGCCGCACGGACGATCCCGCGATGCCGGACGCGGTCTGGATGCGGACCCGGCGCCCGACGGGCTTCGAGCGGTCGCCGGCCCCGGGCCCCCTGCGACACCTAGCGACGGGATCCGTCGCCGAGACCCCGGCCGCCTACACGCGAGCCTTCGACCAGGTGCAGCGAGAGCTGAGGGCCGGCAACACGTACGAGGCGAACCTGACCCACCGGGTCCAGGTGCGCGACGACGTCGACCCGGCTCTCGCCTACCTGCGCCTGCGCGAGCTCAACCCCGCCCCCTACGCAGGCTTCATCCAGCACCACGACGTCCGGCTGCTCAGCTCCTCACCCGAGCGGTACGCCACGATCGACCGGGACCGGATGATCGAGACCCGGCCGATCAAGGGCACCACCCCGCGCGCGGCGTGCCCCGACGAGGACGAGGAGCTGCGCCGGCAGCTGGCGTCGAACCCGAGGTTCCGCGCCGAGAACCTGATGATCGTCGACCTGCTCCGCAACGATCTGGCGATGGTGTGCGAGCCCGGGTCGGTGACGGTCCCGTCACTGATGGCGGTGGAGTCGTACGCATCGGTCCACCAGCTCGTGACGACCGTGCGCGGCAGGCTGCGCGACGGCGTCACCGGCATCGAGGCCCTGCGCGCCCTCTTCCCCGCCGGCTCGATGACCGGCGCACCGAAGCTTCGGACCATGGAGATCATCCGAAGCGTCGAGACCAGCCCGCGCGGCGTCTACTCGGGCGCCTTCGGGTGGATCGCGCCCGACGGCCGGGCGGATCTCGGCGTCGTGATCAGAAGCCTCACCACCCCCGGCGACGGCACCTGGGAGCTCGGCACGGGAGGCGGGATCACCGTCCACTCGACCGCGCACGACGAGTACGCCGAGTCGGGCTGGAAGGCCGAGCGGCTGCTGCGGGTGTTCAGCACGCCGTTGCCCGGCCACTGATGTATCAGTCTAAGATGGTAAAAAGCGCTCAGGCCGGAACAGACAAGTGGGGCACGACTCGATGACGGTTGACGAGATCCTGGCAACGACGGCGACTCCCCCCGCCGGCTCGCTCGCCGAGCAGGCCTACCAGTACATCCGCGAGCGCCTGGTGATGCTCGACATCCGGCCGGGGGCGCCGATCAACGACGGCCAGATCGCCGCGGCCATCGGCATGGGCCGCACGCCCGTCCGCGAGGCGATCAAGCGCCTCGAGGCCGACCACCTGGTCCACTCCTTCCCTCGCCGCGGCACCTTCGCGACGACGATCGACGCGACCGAGCTCAGCGCGATCGCCGAGATCCGCCGCCAGCTCGCGCCGTACGCCTCACGCGCGGCCGCCGAGCGCGCGACCGCTGAGCAGCGCGAGCAGATGCGCGCCCTCGCGGCCCAGATCGGCGAGGGCAAGCTCGGCGACGGAGACCGAACTTCGCTGATGCAGGTCGACAAGGCCGCGCACGGGCTGATCTACCGCTCGAGCGGCAACGCCCATCTGGAGGACATCCTGATCAGGTACGACAACCTGGCCATCAGGATCTGGTGGATGGTCATCGACCGGCTCCCCGACCTGGCCCACCACGTCGTCGAGCAGGCCCAGCTCCTCACCGCCGTCGCCGACGGCGACGCCGACTGGGCCGAGGAGCTCACCCTCGCGCACATCGGCGGCTTCGAGAGCGAGATCCGTCAGGTCCTCTGACGCCCGGGTGGCTGCCAGGTCTGCGACCTGACAGCCACCGGTGCTTCGGGCTCAGCAGTCCAGCTGGATGTCACCCAGAGGCTTGGAGCAGCAGATCAGGACCTTCTGGTTGGCGATCTCCTTGGGCCGGATGCCGCCGTTGTGCTTCATGTCGACCTCTCCGGAGAGCATTGACACCTTGCAGGTCCCGCACATGCCCTGACCGCAGGCGGCCATCGGCCGCATGCCGGCGGCCGTCGCCGCCTCCAGGATGGTCTGGTCCGGACCGCACGTGATCATCCGCCCGCTGCGCGCGAACTCGACGGAGAACCCGGCCGCGGCCTCCTCCTCGGAGTCCTGCTCGATCGGCGGCGCGGCGCTCGGGGCGGGCACCTCGGGAGCGCCGAAGTCGAAGCTCTCCTCGTGATACTTCCCCATGTCGTAGTCGAGCTCTTCGAGCAGCGACTTCGCCGCGGCCATGTAGCCCGCGGGACCGCAGATGAACGTCTCCCGCTCGCCGAGGTCAGGGGCCAGGATCTCGAGCACCGGCTTGGAGATGCGTCCCTGCAGCCCCATCCAGCGCTCGGTCGGGGCGTCGCCCTCACAGATCTCCACCACCCGCAGGTTGGGCATCAGGCGCGCCATCGCCTCCAGCTCACCGCGGTAGATGATGTCTGCCGGCGTACGCGCGCTGTGGACGAAGAGGATGTCCGCCTCGGACCCGAGGTCGTACAAGGTCCGCGTCATCGAGAGCACCGGGGTGATCCCGCTTCCCGCCGAGAGGAACAGGTACTTCGGTGCGTCCTCCTCCGGCAGGACGAAGGCACCCGCCGGGGCGTGCATCGAGATCCACGCCCCGGGCTCCAGGTTGTCGTGGAGCCAGTTCGACACGACGCCGTCGGGGACCCGCTTGACCGTGATCGCCAGTCGGTCGGGCCTGGTCGGCGGTGAGGCGATCGTGTAGCAACGAGTCATCAGCTCGCCGTCGATCTCGACCCGGATGGTGATGAACTGTCCGGCCTCGAAGTCGAAGGGACGTCGCTCGGGGGTCGTGAAGACGAAGGTCTTCACGTCATGGGTGACGGCCAGGACCTGGCTGCACACCAGGTCCATCACGTCGCTCTCGGCCCAGCAGGGCTCCAGCATCCGCTTGCTGCGGACGGGGGCCGGGCGGCCGTTCTGCAGGCCGAACGAGTTCGGCTCCGACACCGCGGGGATGTCGGTCTCCAAGATCGTCATGTCTCCTCCGACCTGCGGCTAGGCGTTGGCTCGGACACGTTGGACATACCAGGTGATGAAGGCATCGACCTCACCCTCGACGACCGAGTAGGGACCGGGGACGTATCCCGGGTCCGTCACCCCTCGCTGCGTGCCCTCGACCAGGACGCGGTCCTGGTCGTTGGTGGCACGCCACACGGAGGTGAGCGACTCGACCGAGTAGTCGACGCCCTCGACGGCCTCCGGGTTCACCAGCCAGGTCGTCCGCACCAGCGTCCGGTCGACGGCGAGCGGGATCACCGAGAAGACCACGGCGTGGTCACCGAGGAAGTGGAACCACGAGTTGGGCTGCATGTGCAGCGACAGGTCGCCGAACCGCGGGTCCTCGATGGCACCCATCAGCTTCGCGCAGAGTTGCTGCCCGTCCGGACCGAACGACGCGCCCGCGCCGTCGAGCGGGAGGTGGGAGAGCTGGAACCCCGTCGTACGGCCCTCGAGCTCGCAACGCTCCTCGTGGGGGAAGCCGATGGCGTCGCGCGCCTTCTCGAGCTCCGCCTGCGCCACCTGGTAGCGCTCGAAGGTCGACTGCATGCGCGGCGGGACATCCTTGGCCTCGTAGCGGCTGATCGGGAAGTACGCCGTCACCAGCTCCGGGTGGGAGGCGTCGCAGTGGTGGCACTCCCGGTTGTTCTCCATCACCAGCTTCCAGTTGCCCTCCTCGACGATGTCGGTCTGATGGGCGACCTTCGCCGAGGCGAGCGAGTAGGGCTTGAGGTAGGGCTCGAGGAACTCAGCAACCTCGTCGAAGTCGGCCGGCGGCTCGTCGGCGAGGCAGAGGAAGACCAGCCCGCCGACAGCACGGACGTTGACCGGCTTGAGCCCGAACTTGTCGTACTCGAACGTGTCCGCCTGCGACTCGGCGAAGATGAGGCTGCCGTCGACCCGGTAGGTCCACTGGTGGTAGGGACACACGATGTTGCCGATCGAGCCGCAGGCCGACTCGAGCAGTCGCGACCCGCGGTGCCGGCATACGTTCCGGAAGGCGCGGACGTTCTCGTCGTCGTCGCGAACGACGATGACCGAGTGGGCGCCCACATCGATGGTGACGTAGTCACCGGGATCCGGGATCTCCGCCTCGGCGACAGCGAAGATCCAGTGCTGGCCGAAGATGACGTCGAGATCCTGATCGTAGATCTCCGAGCTGGTGTAGAAGGGCGCCTCCAGGCTGTAGCCGGATGCTCGCCTGTCCGCCAGGGACGCCAGATCCACAGGCGTCGTTTCGATGCTCATTCGCGTCACGTTGATGTCTCCCACGCTCAAACCGGGCAGATTCCGGGTTCAGATACGGCGGTCCGCCAGACGGCGGTTGTTTCACTCTGCAAAACTGCTGCGCAGAACGCAACACGATTCTGACGCGCACATCGAGACGCTGTCAACGGGTCCTCTGGATTCCCTCAGAGGATTTACATCCGCGTCACGACGTACGCGAGGGGCCCGCATGCACCAGGCATGCGGGCCCCTCGAGGTGCCGAGTCGTCGCCTCGGCGGGCACGGTTCACTCGGCCTTGGGGAAGCCGTTCCGCTCGGAGATCGCCGCGGCGGCCGCGAGCACGTGCTCGGCCAGCTCGGGCGCCTTCTCGGCAGTGATGCGGAACGACGGCCCCGACGCCACCACGGCAGCGATCACCCCGCCACCCAGCGAACGGATCGGCGCGGCCACCCCCGTCAGGCCGATCTCGTGCTCGTCGACCGAGAAGGCATATCCCAGCTCACGGACCTCGGCGAGCTGCGCCTCGAGCTTCTCGGGGTCGACCACCGTCTCCTCGGTGTAGGACTCCAGGCCGCCCTCCAGGATCCGCCGACGGTCCTCGGGCGGCATGTTCGCCAGGAAGACCTTGCCGGACGCGGTCGTGTGCAAGGGGCTCCGCTGACCGACCCAGTTCACCGAGGTGATCTCGGCGCTCCCGATCACCTGGTCGATGGTGATGGCCTCCTCGCCGTCATTGATGACGATGTTGACCGTCTCGCCGACCGCATCGGCCAGCGCCATGCAGATCGGCCGGCTGGTGACCGAGATGTCGTGCTTGCGGGTCGCACCGGCAGCCAGCTGGATGACGCCGTAGCCGAGCTGATAGTGCCCGCGACTGCTGTTCTGCTCCACCAGCCCACGAGCCTCGAGCGTCGCCAGCAACCGGAAGACCGTGGACTTGTGCACCCCCAGCTCCTCGGAGATCGGCGTGACGCCGACAGCACCCCGACGGGCGAGCACCTGGAGGATGGAGATGGCCCGGTCGACCGAGTGAACAGTCGTGCTCCGTGTTTCGCTCGTGTTGCTCATGCTGAAACAGTATGCCTCCCACGCAGATTCTCCTCGCCGCCGCCTACCGCCGGTCGGGCGCGGCACGCGCGACCAGGCACCGCGGCACAGGGCCTGAAATCAGTCGGACCAGGGTCTTGATGCGGGCACCGTCGACGGTCTAGTTTGTTTCATATAGCGCTCTTGTTTCGCTATGAGAAACATCCCTGCAACCTGATCACGCCGGACGCCCCCATCCGGGGGCAGGAAGAAGAGACGCCATGGCAGACAACAGAGTCGTCGTCTACAAGGGGCCGGGCGAGGTGGCCGTCGAGTCCATCGAGTACCCGAAGCTGGAGCTCCCCCAGGACGTTGTCAGCGGCCTGGGCATCAAGCGCGCCGCGCCGCACGCGGTGATCCTCAAGCTCGTGACCAGCAACATCTGCGGCAGCGACCAGCACATGGTCCGTGGCCGGACGACCGCACCCGTGGGTCAGACGCTCGGTCACGAGATCACCGGTGAGATCGTCGAGATCGGCGACGACGTCCTCTTCCACGAGGTCGGAGACATCTGCTCGGTCCCGTTCAACATCGCCTGCGGCCGCTGTCGCATGTGCAACGAGGGCAAGACCGGCATCTGCCTCAACGTGAACCCGGCCCGGGCCGGCGCGGCGTACGGCTATGTCGACATGGGCGGCTGGATCGGTGGCCAGGCGGAGTACGTCATGGTGCCGTTCGCCGACTTCAACCTGCTGAAGTTCCCCGACCGGGACCAGGCCCTGGAGAAGATCCTCGACCTGACGATGCTCTCCGACATCTTCCCGACCGGCTACCACGGCGCCTACACCGCGGGTGTCACCACGGGGTCGACCGTCTACGTGGCGGGTGCGGGCCCGGTCGGGCTCGCCGCGGCGTACTCGGCCCAGCTGCTCGGGGCCGCGACCGTGATCGTCGGCGACATGAACGCGGACCGGCTGAAGCAGGCCGCCAGCTTCGGCTGCGCGACCGCGGACCTGTCCTCCGGTGACTCGCTGGCCGACATCATCGCGGACATCCTCGGCGAGCCGGAGGTGGATGCGGCGATCGACGCGGTCGGGTTCGAGGCCCGTGGCCACGGCCGCGACGCCGCCGAGCAGCCTGCGACCGTCCTCAACGACATCATGGACGTCGCGCGTGCCGGCGCCTCCCTCGGCATCCCCGGCCTGTACGTCACCGGCGACCCGGGCGCCGTCGACGACGCCGCCAAGCAGGGGCAGATCGGCGTACGCCTCGGTCTCGGCTGGGCCAAGTCGCACACCTTCGTGACCGGTCAGTGCCCGGTCAAGCAGTACAACCGCCAGCTGATGAACCTGATCCTCGCCGACAAGGCCCACATCGCCGACGCCGTCAACGCCAAGGCGATCAGCCTCGACGAGGCTCCGGAGAGCTACGCCGCGTTCGACAAGGGCGCGGCGACCAAGTACGTCATCGACCCGCACGGCATGGTGCGCTGAGCCGCACTCGCCGGTCGAGCCGGAGTCGTGAGGAACGAGCGACTCCGTGTCGAGACCAACACAGCCGACCCGAGCGCCGAGGGGACTGTGTTGGTCTCGACACGCCTTCGCCTAGCGGCTCCGGCGGCTCGACCAGCCGTGGTCGAGCCGCCGGTCACAGGCCCAGCAGGCGGCGGGCCTCCCCCACGGTGACGACGGAGCCGGTGACCAGCACCTGGGCCTCCTCGGAGAGGGTCGAGGCCGCCGCGGTCGCCTCGACGAGCGCGTCGGCGAGGTCGCCGACCTCCACGACGCGGTCGGCGCCGAGGACCGCTCGCGCAGCGGCGGCGGTCTCCCGGGACGACAGCGACCGCGGGCTGCTGTTCCGCGTGCAGATCATCGTGGTCACGACGGGCTCGAGCGCGGCGAGCATGCCGACGAGGTCCTTGTCGCCCATCGCGGCGAGCACGGCGACGGTCGGTCGCGGGCCGAGGTCGGAGAGGCCGGCCGCCAGGGCCCGGGCGCCGTCGGGGTTGTGGGCGGCGTCGAGGATCACGGCGGGGGTTCCGGGCAGCACCTCCAGCCGCCCCGGTGACCGGGCCGAACCCAGCGCCCGACGCAGTACGTCCAGCGGGATCGCCTCTTCCAGGAGCGCCTCGACGCTCGCGACGGCGAGCACGGCGTTGTGTGCCTGATGCCGGCCGTGCAGGGACAGCGGCACGTCGGGGTAGTGACCCGCGAGGCCGTTCACCGAGATGACCTGGCCCGCACCGGACGCTCTCCGGCCGCCCAGCCCGAAGTCGCGCCCCTCGACCATGAGCCGGGCGAGATGCGCGTCGGCGTGCGCCCGCAGGAGCTGCTCCACCTCGGGGGTCTGCCTGGCCGTCACGGCCAGCGCTCCGGCCTTGATGATCCCGGCCTTCTCCGCGGCGATGTCGAGCCTGGTCGGGCCCAGCTGGTCGACGTGGTCGAGGCCGATGGGGAGGATCGCGGCGACCGGGGCGTCGATGACGTTGGTCGCGTCCCACATCCCGCCCATGCCGACCTCGACCGCCGCGACGTCGATGCCGGCGGTCGAGAACGCCTGGTAGGCCATGGCGACGGTCATCTCGAAGAACGACAGCGGCGTGGGACTCTCGCGGTCCACGGCCTCGGCCGCCGGTGCGACGTCCCGGTAGGCCCGGACGAAGCCGTCGGGCGAGATCGGGTGGCCGCCGATGCTGATCCGCTCCCGGATGTCGGCGAGGTGAGGACTGGTGAACCTGCCGACGCTCGAGCCCAGCTCGAGCAGGATCGCCTCCACCATCCGGGCGGTGCTCGTCTTGCCGTTGGTGCCGGTGATGTGGATCGACCGGTAGCCGTGCTGCGGCCGGCCGAGCGCATCCGTCACAGCCCGGATGCGCTCCAGGGACGGGGCGATCCTGGTCTCGGGCCAGCGGGCGAGGAGCCGCTGCTCCACCTCGGCGACGTCGAGGTCGAAGCCGATGCTCGTCACTGTGGGTCTCCGCCCAGTCGGGTCAGCAGGTCGCGGCGCCAGGCCTCGGTCTCGGCGACCTGGTTGAAGGTGAACAGATGCAGGCCCGCGACCGCGGCCTCCGGGCCGTCCAGGTCCGGGGCCGCCCGGGTGAGGAACCGCTCGGGCGAGAACCCACCGGGCGCGGCGATCCGCGCGAACATGCCCGTGTTCTTGGCGAGGAACCTCGTCGACTCCCCCACCCCGATCTTGGTCGCCATGGTGAGGAGCTTGGCGCGCTCGACCGGGCCGGGCAGCCCGACGAGGATCGGGGTCGTGACGCCTCGGGCCCGCACGCGGCGTACCCAGTCGGTGAGGGCGCCGGGGTCGAAGGTGAGGTTGCTGACGATCTCGGTGGCGTGGTGGCGCTTGTCCCACATCGCCTGGACCAGGCGGTCGTGGATGATCGTCGGATGGTCCTCCGGGTAGCCGGCGACGCCGACGTGGCCGAACGGGTCACCGAGGTCGACGAGGGCCTCGAGGAGCTCCAGCGCGCCGGGGAATGCCCCGGGCCGCTCCGCGTCCCCTGCCGGCACGAAGATCTTCCCGATGCCGGCCGCCTTCAGCCGAGCGGTGATCTCGGCGAGCTCGGCCCGGCTCGAGACCATCCGCGCGGCGAGGTGCGGTACGACGTCGTAGCCGTGTTCCGCGAGCCGGATCGACAGGTCCACGGTCGCCTCCAGGCCCTTGGCCGGGGAGGCGGTCACGGTGACGGTCCGGCCGGCGGGGAGGGAGGTCGTGACGACCTCCTCGATCCTCGCGGTGGGCAGGACCTCGTAGCGAGCCGCGAGCAGCAGGCGGCGTACGACCGCGGCATCCGAGCGACGGCTCATCGCTTCGCTGCCCGGGCGCCGACCAGGTCCACCGCCACCGTCGGTCCACGCAGGCGCGCGGCCACCCGGGAGGCGGCCGCGGCGCCGGAGACCGAGTGGACGCGTACGCCCCAGGCTCCTTCCGCCGCGGCGATGGCCGCGACCGCGTCCGATGCCTCGTCCCGGTCGGCCGGGACGTCCGGTACACGTCGTCCGTACGCCGCCGCCTCGGCGAGGAACCGCTTGCGGGAGGCCCCGACGAGGAGTGGGAACCCGAGACCTCGCAGGGTCGGGAGTGCCGAGAGCAGCTCCCAGGACTGGGCGGCGGTCTTCGCGAACCCAAGGCCGGGGTCGAGGACGATGCGCTCGGGACGTACGCCTGCGGCGAGCGCGGAGTCGACCCGGTCACGCAGCTCGGCGCAGACGTCGTCGACGACCGAGTCGTAGAAGCAGTAGTCGTCCATCCGGGTGGAGTGCGCCCGCCAGTGCATGAGTACGCAGGTGACGTCCGCCTCGGCGAGGAACGGCAGCATCCCGGGGTCGGCGAGGCCGCCGGAGACGTCGTTGACGATGACGGCACCGGCCTCGACGGCGCGCTGGGCGACCGAGGCGCGCATGGTGTCGACCGAGACCGGGAAGCCGCCCCGGGACAGCGCCTCGACCACCGGGACCACGCGGGCGAGCTCGTCGGCCTCGCTGACCCGCTGGGCGCCGGGCCGGGTGGACTCGCCGCCGACGTCGAGGAGGTCGGCGCCGTCACGCATCAGCTCGAACCCTCGGCGTACCGCGGCATCGACCTCGAGGAACCTGCCGCCGTCGGAGAAGGAGTCGGGGGTGACGTTGATGATGCCCATCACCTGGCAACGCTGCTCGCTCATGTCAGCGCCCCGGCGATCGCCTCCCTGGCAGCCAGCTGCTGTTCGGCGATCTCGACGATGTTGGTCAGCAGCATGGCGCGGGTCATCGGCCCGACGCCACCGGTGGCTCCGGTCATCTTGCCGGCGACGACGTCCACGTTCGGGTCGACGTCGCCGAGGATGCCCTCGATGGTGCGGGTGATGCCGACGGAGAGGACGGTGGCGCCGGGGCTGACCCAGTCGGGCTTGACCAGGTGGGCAACGCCCGCGGCGGCGACGATGACGTCCGAGGCCCGGGCGTGGGCGGCGACGTCACGGGTCTCGATGTTGCACAGGGTGACGGTGGCGTGCTCGGTGGGCCGCGTGAGCATGAGCCCGAGGGGCCTGCCGACGGTCAGACCGCAGCCGATGATGCAGAACCGTTGCCCGGTGATCGGCACATCGTGCTGCCGCAGCAGCTCGATGATCCCGCGCGGCGTGCACGGCAGCGGCGCCGGAGTGCCGAGCACGAGCTTGCCGAGGTTGGTGGGGTGGAGACCGTCGGCGTCCTTGTCCGGGTCGATGAGCTCCAGGACCCGGTGGGTGTCGACATGGGGCGGCAGCGGCAGCTGGACGATGAAGCCGGTGCAGGCCGGGTCGTCGTTGAGCTGCCGCACCGCGGCCTCGATCTCGGCCTGCGAGGCACTGGCGGGGAGCTCGATCCGGATCGAGGCGATGCCGACCTCCGCACAGTCGCGGTGCTTGCCCGCGACGTAGGAGTGGGAGCCGGGGTCGTCGCCGACGAGGATCGTGCCGAGGCCGGGGTCGATCCCGGCCTCGTGCAGTGCCTTCACCCGCACGGCGAGCCCGGCCTTCAGATCAGCGGCGACGCGCTTGCCGTCGATCTTCGCTGCGGTGGTGGTGGTCATCTGCTTCTCCTTCTCGCGGGGCCGTCAGCATTCGATGACGTTGACGGCGAGGCCTCCGCGGGAGGTCTCCTTGTACTTGATCTTCATGTCGGCCCCGGTCTCGCGCATGGTCTTGATCGCAGCGTCGAGGGAGACCCGGTGGCTGCCGTCGCCACGGGCGGCGATGCGGGCGGCGTTGATGGCCTTGTTGCTGGCGATGGCGTTGCGCTCGATGCAGGGGATCTGCACCAGCCCGCCCACGGGGTCGCAGGTGAGCCCGAGGTTGTGCTCGATCCCGATCTCGGCCGCGTTCTCGACCTGCTCCGGGGTGCCACCGAGCACCTCGCACAGGGCGCCGGCGGCCATCGCGCAGGCCGAGCCGACCTCGCCCTGGCAGCCGACCTCGGCGCCGGAGATCGACGCGTTGATCTTGAACAGGATCCCGATCGCCGCGGCGGCGAGCAGGAACCTCACGATCCCGTCCTCGTCGGCGCTGGGCACGAACTTCTCGTAGTAGTGGAGCACGGCCGGGACGATGCCCGCGGCGCCGTTGGTCGGAGCGGTCACGATCCGGCCACCCGAGGCGTTCTCCTCGTTGACGGCCAGCGCGAAGAGGTTGACCCAGTCCATCGCCCGGAGCGGGTCGGTCTCGTCCGTGGAGGCGTGCAGATGGGCGTACAGACCGGGGGCTCGGCGAGGGACCTTCAGCCCGCCGGGGAGCGTGGGTTCGACGCGGGTGCACCCGTTGTGCACGCACTCCTGCATGACCGACCAGATGTGCAGCAGCTCGTGGCGCACCTCTTCCTCCGTACGCCACGCCAGCTCGTTGGCCATCATCACGTCGCTGATCCGCTTGCCCGACTCGGCACAGACCGCGAGCAGCTCCGCGCCGGTGGTGAACGGGTACGGGATCGGGGTCGCGTCCTCGACGATCCGGTCGGCGCCGGCAGCGTCCTCGTCTACGACGAAGCCGCCGCCGACCGAGTAGTAGGTGCTCTCCTGGAGCACCTCCCCAGCGGCGCCGAAGGCCCGGAAGACCATGCCGTTCGGGTGGGCGGGGAGGGTGCGGGTGCGGTGCATGACGACGTCGTCGGCGTCGAGCTCGATGTCTCGGGCACCGGCGAGGTTCAGCCGACGGGTGGCACGGACCTCGGCCACCCGAGCGTCGGCGTTGTCCGTGTCGACCGTCTCGGGCCGGTTGCCCTCGAGACCGAGGATGACCGCCTTGTCGGAGCCGTGCCCGTGGCCGGTGGCACCGAGGGAACCGAACAGCTCCACCTGGACCCGGGCGACGGCATCCAGCAGCGAACCCGCCTTGAGCGCGTCGGTGAACTGCACCGCCGCTCGCATCGGGCCGACCGTGTGAGAGGACGACGGCCCGATGCCGACGGAGAACATGTCGAACACGCTCAGTGCCATCAGCCGGATCCCAGAACCTTGAACTCGGCCATGGCGTCGATCAGCCAGCGGCCCAGGTAGTCGGCGAACGAGGCGCGCGGCAGGATCCGGTAGGAGTCGGTGCCGACCTTCCACAGCAGCACCGGGACACGCCCGATGTTGGTGGCGACCGCCGTGCCGGTGGCGAAGGCCCTCGGGTGCAGGTCGAGCGGGCAGCCCTTCTCCAGGACCGCCTGCGCCGAGGGGCCCTCGAGCCGGAGGGTGGTGCGGTTGGCCGAGAGGTCGACGACCGCGGCAGCACCCTCGGACACGCCCGCACGCAGGTAGGAGGCCAGGGTGGAGCCGGCCACGCTCTGCGAGATGACCAGGTACTCGTCGGGCGAGAGCCACAGCACGACCACGTCGTGGCCGGTGGCGACCTCACCGCAGCGGGCGGGGAGCTCTGCGCCGAGGATCTGGGCGAGGCGGTCCCGGTCGGCCGAGCCGACCGGCACCCGCAGGCCCACCATGGTGAGGAACTGCTCCTCGCGCACCCGCACCCCGAAGGCTCCCGTGACACCGGCGACGAGGAAGTCGCCGTGCAGGTGCTGGGCCGGGCTGACGCGCAGATCCGAGGTCTTCTTGTCGATCGGTTCGATCATGGTCTCAACCATCGCGACGGGTTCCTTCCGGGTCGTAGAGGACGGTTTCAGCGACGACGACGTCGACCAGTCGGTCCCCGACCGGCGCGACGAGGGTCTGGCCGATGCGGTTGCGGCCATCCTTGATGAGTGCCAGCGCGAACGAGCGTCCGAGCGCGGCGCTGTGGTAGCTCGAGGTCACGTGCCCGACCATCGGGACCGGTCCCTCGGCAGGGGTGATCGGCGTACCCGCCTCGACCAGCTGGGTGCCCTCGGGCAGCCTGAAGGACTTGTCGACGGGCAGCACCGAGACGAGGTGCTTGCGGTCGGTGCGGGAGGTGTCGGCCCGCTGGTAGGACCGCTTGCCGACGAAGTCCTTCGCCTTGGAGACGATCCACTCCATGCCGGCGTCCTGGGGCGTGACCGTCCCGTCGGTGTCCTGACCGACGATCGGGTAGCCCTTCTCGGCGCGAAGGACGTGCATGGTCTCGGTGCCGTACGGGGTGATGTCCCAGTCCTGGCCGGCGGCGTGGATCTCCTCCCACACCTGCTGACCGAACCAGGTCTCGACGTTGACCTCGAAGGCGAGCTCTCCGGAGAAGGAGATCCGGCACACCCGCGCCGGGATGCCCGAGGCGAGCGTCGTCTCGCGGAACGTCATGAACCCGAACGCGTCGTTGCTGACGTCGAGGTCCGGGGCGATCCGGGCGATCACCTCACGCGACCGGGGGCCGACGACGGCGACGGTGGCCCACTGCTCGGTCACCGAGGTGAAGCTGACGTCCAGGGTCGGCCACTCGGTCTGGTGCCACTCCTCGAGCCAGTCGAGGACCTTGGCGGCGCCGCCGGTGGTCGTCGTCATGAAGTAGCGGCCCTCGTCGATGCGGAGCGTGACGCCGTCGTCGAACATCATCCCGTCGGGCGTGCACATCACGCCGTAGCGGGCGGATCCGGGGGCGAGCTTCTTGAAGGCGTTGGTGTAGATCCGGTTGAGGAACTCACCGGCCTCGCTCCCCCACACCTCGATCTTGCCCAGCGTGGTCGCGTCCATCATGCCGACGGACTCGCGGACCGCGGCGCACTCGCGGAGCACGGCCTCGTCGAGCGACTCGCCGTTGCGCGGGTAGTACCAGGGCCGCAGCCACTGGCCCACGATCTCCATCTCGGCACCCTGCGCGACGTGCCAGGGGTGGATCGAGGTCAGCCGGGCGGGGTCGAACAGGTCGCCCCGCTCGCGACCGGCGAGCGCGACGAACGGGATCGGAGCGTACGGCGCCCGGTACGTCGTGGTGCCGATCTCACCGGGGCTGCGCCCGTCGTTGAGGGCGGCCGCGATGACCCCGATGGCGTTGACCCCGGACGTCTTGCCCTGGTCGTTGGCGGTGCTGATCGAGGTGTAGCGCTTGATGTGCTCGACGCTGCGCATGCCGGCCCCGGTCGCCCGGAGCACGTCGTGCACGGTCTGGTCGCGCTGGAAGTCGACGAAGTGGTCGACCAGGTCGTCCAGCGGTACGCCCTCCTCGGCGGCGAGCCACAGAGCGCGGGTCGTACCGTCACCCGTCGCTGCCGGGAGCGGCCCGGCCGGGGCCTCGTCGGCGAAGCCCGTGGCGAGCAGCGCCGTCGCCGCGGCATGCCGTCCTTCGGCGAGGCACGCGTCGAGGGTGTAGCTGCCGCGGGCGGACCCCACGACCTGCTGGCCGGCGACCTCGCCGGCCGGGACGAACCCGGCCAGGTCCTCGTCCCAGCGGACCTTGCCCTGCCGCTGGCTGTGCAGGTGGACCACGGGGCTCCAGCCGCCGGCGACGGCGACGACGTCGCAGGCGATCTCTCGCCCCTCGCCGACCGCGGCTCCACCGGCGTCGATGGCGGACACCGTCGCGGAGGTGACCCGCGGGTCGCCGGCGGTGTCGAGGACGGCGGAGCCGAGGACGACCTCGATGCCGGCCTCCTCGGCACGACGGGCGGCCTCGGACCGCTCGGCGCGGGCGTCGACGACGGCCGCTACCCCGACTCCGGCGGCGGCCAGGTCGGCGGCGACCTCGTAGACGCTGTCGTTCGTGGTGGCGAGCAGGACGTCGGAGCCCGCGGCCACGCCGTAGCGGTTCAGGTAGGTGCGGACGGCGGAGGCCAGCATGACGCCGGGGCGGTCGTTGTTGCCGAACACGAGCGGACGCTCGTGCGCACCGGTGGCGACGACGACCTGCTGTGCCCGGATGTGCCACAGACGCTGTCGCGACAGGCCGGCGAGCGACTCCTTGGTGGCGGCGTCGAGGTGGTCCAGCCGGCTCTCGAGGGCGATCACGTAGTTGGCGTCGTAGCTTCCGAAGGCGTTGGTCCGGGTGAGGACCGTGACCTCGGGGGCTGCCGCGAGCTCCTCGGTGACATCGCGCAGCCAGGTGTCGCTGTCGACGCCGTCGATCGTGAGGGCGCGGATGGAGAGGAGGGACCCGCCGAGCTCGGGCTGGTCGTCGACGATGATCACCCGGGCGCCGGTGGCGGCGGCGGTCCGCGCCGCGACGAGCCCGGCGGGGCCGGCACCGATGACGAGGACGTCGGTGTGGACGTACTTCTTGTCGTAGACCGCGGTGTCGTTGCCAGGGTCGAGATCGCCGAGGCCGCTGAGGTAGTCGGCCTCGAGGCCGTCGACGAGCTCGACGGTCGTGGCCGGGAGCATCGACTCGGTCACCGAGTCGCCGGGGCGCCGCACCTTGACCAGCGCGTTGGACTCCTCGAGCCCGGCGGCGAGTACGCCACGGGGGCGCTGCCGGTAGAGCGAGGGACCGCACTCGAGCACGCCGTTGGCGATCAGTGCCGAGGCGAGGGTGTCACCGGCGTGGCCGGCGTACTCCTGGCCGTCGACGCTGAAGGCGAGATGGGTCGATCGGTCGATGCGGCCGCCGTCCGTGAGGCGGTGGGACGTCGTGTTCACTGCGAGTCTCCATCCAGGGTGGGGCGTGGCTCGCCGTTGCGGTAGACGGCGGCGATGCGGTAGGTGACGGTGTCGCGAAGGACGTTGAACCACTTGCGGCAGCCGGAGCTGTGGACCCAGCGCTCGGCGAAGATGCCCTTGGTGTTCTCGCGGTAGAAGAGGTAGCGACCCCACTCCTCGTCGCTGAGGGTGCTCGGGTCCTCCGGGTAGGGGACGTGGGCCTGACCGCCGTAGTGGAACTCGGTCTCGTCGCGGGCGCCGCAGTCGGGGCAGCTGATGAGGATCATCCTCGGCTCCTTTCAGTGGGCCACGGCGGCGGCGCCGTGCTCGTCGATGAGGGCACCGGTGCTGAATCGCTCGAGAGCGAACGGCGCGTTGTACTCGTGGGGCTCGTCGTGGGCGATCGTGTGCGCCAGCGTCCAGCCGGCACCCGGGGTGCCCTTGAAGCCGCCGGTCCCCCAGCCGCAGTTCACGTAGAGCTGGTCGATCGGTGTCTTGCTCACCACCGGGGAGGCGTCCGGCGTGACATCGACGATGCCGCCCCAGGTCCGCAGCAGATGCGCACGGGCGAAGATCGGGAACAGCTCGACAGCCGCCGCCATCTGCTCCTCGATCACGTGGAACCCACCGCGCTGGCCGTAGCCGTTGTAGGCGTCGACACCCGCGCCCATGACCAGCTCGCCCTTGTGGGCCTGGGAGACGTAGACGTGGACGTGGTTCGACATCACCACGGTGGGATGGACCGGCTGGTGGAGCTCGGAGACGAGCGCCTGGAGCGGGTGCGACTGGATCGGCAGGTCGAAGCCGGCCATCTCGGCCAGGACGCTGGAGTGCCCCGCCGCGCAGAGCGCGACCTTGCCGGCCGCGATCGTGCCGCGACTGGTCTGCACGCCGACGACCCGGTTGCCGTCCTTGACGATGCCGGTCACCTCGCAGTCCTGGATCAGGTCGACACCGAGCTCGTCGGCCTTGCGGGCGAACGCCCAGGCGACGTGGTCGTGCTTGGCGATGCCCGCGCGCGGCTGGTAGGTCGCGCCGAGGACCGGGTAGCGGATGTCGTCGCTGGTGTTGATGATCGGGCAGACCTCCTTCACCTGGTCGGCGTCGAGCCACTCCGCGTCGACCCCGTTGAGGCGGTTGGCCTCGCAGCGCCGCACCGAGTCGCGTACGTCCTGCAGCGTGTGGGCCAGGTTGAGCACGCCGCGCTGGCTGAAGAGGAAGTCGTAGTCGAGCTCGTCGGGGAGCACCTCCCACTGCTTGAGGGAGTGCTCGTAGATCGCCGCCGACTCGTCCCACAGGTAGTTGGACCGGATGATCGTCGTGTTCCGCGCCATGTTGCCGCCGGCGAGCCAGCCGCGCTCGAGGACGGCGACGTTGGTGATGCCGTGGTTCTTGGCCAGGTAGTAGGCCGTCGCCAGGCCGTGCCCGCCGCCGCCGATGATGACGACGTCGTAGGACGACTTGGGCTCCGGGTTGCGCCAGAGGAAGTCGGGGTGCTCGGGGAGCAGGTCTGCCATCACTCGGCTCCGTTCGACTCGAGGAGGTGGGGGTAGAGCGGGTGCTTCTCGGCGAGGTTCGTGACCCGGGCGCGCAGCACCTCGGCCGTCTCCTCGGTGAAGTCGTCCTTCAGCGCGGCCGCGATGATGTCGGCAACCTCATCGAAGTCGGTGTCGCCGAACCCGCGGGTGGCGAGCGCGGGCGTGCCGATCCGCAGGCCGGAGGAGACCATCGGCGGGCGCGGGTCGAACGGGACCGCGTTGCGGTTCACGGTGATCCCGATGCGGTGGAGCCGGTCCTCGCCGTCCTGGCCGTTGAGCTCGGAGTCGCGCAGGTCGACCAGCACGAGGTGGACGTCCGTGCCGCCGCTGACCACCGAGACCCCCGCGGCCGCGACGTCGTCGGCGAGCAGCCGCTCGGCGATGATGCGGGCACCCCGCAGCGTACGCTCCTGGCGCTCGCGGAACTCGGGCTCCGCGGCGACCTTGAAGGCGACCGCCTTGCCGGCGATGACGTGCTCGAGCGGTCCACCCTGCTGGCCCGGGAAGACCGAGGAGTTGATCTTCTTGGCGATGGCGGGGTCGTTGCTGAGGATGACGCCGCCGCGCGGGCCGCCGAGGGTCTTGTGCGTGGTCGAGGTGACGACGTCGGCGAAGGGCACCGGGTTCGGGTGCAGGCCGGTCGCGACCAGGCCGGCGAAGTGGGCCATGTCGACCATGAGGCGCGCGCCGACCAGGTCGGCGATCCGGCGGAACTCCGCGAAGTCGAGCTGGCGGGGGTAGGCGGACCAGCCGGCCACGATCAGCTTGGGCCGGTGCTCGAGGGCGAGGCGCTCGACCTCGGCCATGTCGATCAGGAAGTCCTCGCGGCTCACCTCGTAGGGAACGACCTGGTAGAGGCGGCCGGAGAAGTTGATCTTCATCCCGTGGGTCAGGTGGCCACCGTGGGCGAGCGAGAGGCCGAGGATGGTGTCGCCGGGCTCGAGGAGGGCGAACATCGCGGCGGCGTTGGCCTGGGCGCCCGAGTGCGGCTGCACATTGGCGTACTCCGCGGAGAAGAGCGCCTTGAGGCGGTCGATCGCGAGCTGCTCGATGACGTCGACGTGCTCGCAGCCGCCGTAGTAGCGACGGCCGGGGTAGCCCTCGGCGTACTTGTTGGTGAGAACCGATCCCTGAGCCTCCATGACGGCGGCGGGAGCGAAGTTCTCCGAGGCGATCATCTCCAGCGTCGTCTGCTGGCGGCTCAGCTCGGCATCGATCTGCGCACGGACCTCGGGATCGAGGTCCGCGAGCGAGGCGGTCAGGACGTCAACCACGATGAACTCCCAAACTCTTGAAGTACGATTGATATATCAGTTCTGGATGACCAGTATGCTTGGTAGCGAAGACCGCTGTCAACGGTCCAGATCAGAAAGCGGTGACATCGAATGACCGACGTTCAGACACCCGTCCGGACGGCGAGCGGCCCAGGAATCAGCCCAGCGATCAGCCCCGTGACCTCGCTGGCGTACGCAGCCTACGAACGCATCCGGGACCGGCTGATCATGCTCGACATCAGGCCGGGCGAGCCGATCAACGACGGCAGGCTCGCGGAGTCCCTCGGGTTCGGCCGCACCCCGGTGCGCGAGGCCCTCAAGCGCCTGGAGACCGACCATCTGGTCGTCTCCTACCCGCGCCGGGGCACGTTCGCGACGGCCGTCGACGTGACCGAGCTGGGCGCGATCTCCGACCTGCGCCAGCAGCTCGAGCCGTTCGCCGCGAACCGGGCGGCGAGCGCCGCCACCGAGCCGATGCGGGCCGAGCTGCGAGCCATGGCCGAGCGGGTGCGCGGGCTCGACGCGACCGGCGACGACCGGTCCACGCTGATGCGCCTCGACATGTCGGTGCACCGGATGATCTACCGCGCGACCAGCAACAAGCACCTCGAGGACGTGCTGATCAGGTACGACAACCTGGCGACGCGGATCTGGTGCCTGGTCGTCGACAAGCTCCCCGACCTGGCCTCCCACATCTGTGAGCACGCCCAGCTCCTGGACGCGATCGCCGACGGCGACTCCGAGCGCGCCGAGCGGCTGACCCGCGAACACATCGACAGCTTCGCCACCGAGGTCCGCCGCGTCCTCTGACCGCGTCGTTCGAAATATGCGATCGGGGGGCGGGCCCCCCCCCCCGCGCCCCCCCCCCCCCCCCCCGCCCACCCCCGCCCCCCCCCCCCCCCGGGGGCGCCCCCCCCCCCCGGGGGGGGCGGCCCCCCCCACCGCCGGCCCCACTACAACAACAAG